>JANYJH010000244.1 GCA_025361865.1 Phragmitibacter sp. | reverse complement strand
TCTCCAGCCTGCTTGGGCTTGACCGCGATGAGGATTTCGCGGCGGCGGAGCGCGAGGAAGCCGAGCTCCTCGTGGTGATTGCAGCGGATTTCCCGGTCCTTGGGCGGGACGCCGAACTGCCAGCGCACGTCGTCGTCCTTGCGGAACCAGTCGGAGTCGTTGAAGGGCGGGTTGGCGAGGACGTAGTCGGCGCGGAGGTCGGGGTGCTGGACGTTGCGGAAGGTGTCGGCGTGTTCCTTGCCGATGTCGGCCTCGATGCCGCGGATGGCGAGGTTCATGACGGCGAGGCGGCGGGTGGTGGCGTTGCTCTCCTGTCCGTAGATGGAGATGTCGCCGAGCTTGCCGCCGTGGGATTCGACGAATTTTTCCGACTGCACGAACATGCCGCCGGAGCCGCAGGCGGGGTCGTAGATGCGGCCTTTGTAGGGGGCGAGCATCTCGACGAGGCAGCGCACGACGCAGGACGGGGTGTAGAACTGGCCGCCGTTCTTGCCCTCGGCGCTGGCGAAGCGCGTGAGGAAATACTCATACACGCGGCCGAGCAGATCGACGGAGCGGTGGGTCTTCTCTCCTTCGCTGGCGGCGGTGAGCGCGATGGTGGCGATGAGGTCGATGAGTTCGCCGAGACGGTGTTTGTCGAGGCCGGGGCGGGCGTAGTCCTTGGGCAGGACGCCTTTGAGGCGCGGGTTGTCGCGTTCGATGGCGACCATGGCGTCATCGACGGTCTTGCCGATGGCGGGCTGCTTGGCATTGGCCTGGAGGTGGGACCAGCGGGCATCGGCGGGCACCCAGAAGACGTTCTCGGCCTTGTATTCGTCCGGGTCTTCGGGATTGGCCCCGGAGTAGTCGCCCTCCCCGGCGAGGAGCTTGGCGCGGTGTTCCTCGAAGGTGTCGGAGATGTATTTGAGGAAGATGAGGCCGAGGACGACGTGCTTGTATTCCGCCGCGTCCATGTTGTTGCGGAGCTTGTCGGCGGCGAGCCAGAGCTTGGCCTCGAAGCCGATGGTGGCGGTGGAATCTTTAGCTGAAGAAGACTTGGCTTTGGGCGGCATCAGGAAGAGAGAGGACGATTCTGCGCAGCAAAGCGGGAATGCGACGGAGAGCAAGGTTTTACGAAGTTATTCGGCTGGCTTCTTAGCTTCTCTCACCCTTTCACTCAAAGCGCCGAGCCACAGCCCCTAAAGTCCGCTGACACCGATTTACTTTTACAAGACAATCTGCGCTCATCCGTATAGCTTCCTGAAAGCCTGTGCGCATGACTGAAAAACCTACTGCCGCGCCCATCACCTTCGCCCTGGTTGCGAAGAGCGTGCAGCATCGGCTCGTGCTGCGCAAGGCGTTGCTCTGGCTGCTTCAGACGTGGCCTTATGCGGCGGGAGGCTTGGTTTTAATGGCTATTTTGAGGCTTCTCGGAATGCATTCCATCGGATTGGGCGTGGCCTTGTTCCTTTTGATGTCGTGGGCTGTGGGCTGCCTTGCTTGGGCTTTCAAGAAGATGCCGAAGCCTTATGCGGCCTTCTCCTTCTGGGATCGTGCGGCGAACCGAAGCGATTCCTTCGCGAACGCCTGGTGGTTTGAATCTCAAGCTCAACGGGCACCGGGCGAGCAGTTGCACCTGGACCGCGAAGTAGCGCGCTTACCCGTGGCTTTGCAGAAGCTCAAGACGGACATCGTTCTGCCAGACGTGCGTAAGCTCGCGGCGCTGCCGGTTTGTGCTTTGGCGCTCCTCCTCATTCCTGCGGGTGATGGACTGCCTTTTTCAGACCCCGCTTTAACGATTGAGGGAAAGAAGTTGGCGACTGCTGAAGGCCGGAAATTGGCTGAGAAGAAGCTGGATGCTGACAAGCTCAAGGCGCTCAACGAAGCGGAGAAGAAGGAGATCGAGAAGCTTCAGAACAAGATTCAAGAGACGGCGAAATCGCTGCAACAAGACACGGCCAAGACCACGCGCGAGGTTTTAGCGGAGCTGGAGAAACAGGCGCATGATGCGGAGCGCTTGGCTGATAAACTCGGCTCTGGAGATGCGGCTTGGGCTTCCGAACAGATGGTGGCGGAGATGCGTAAGCACACGGACACGGCTGACATCGGCGATGAGGTGGCCAACAAAAATGCGGAAGCGACGAGCCAGCGCGCTCAAGAAATGGCGGACAAGCTCAAGGAGCCGAAGCTCAGCAATGAAGCGCGGGATCGACTGGCGGAGACCCTTAAAGACATCACGAAACAGGCGCAGGCTGGAGATAAGGAGAGCACCGTCGGCGGGCATGTCTTGAAAGCTGAAACGGACCTTGCCCAAACCTTGCCGCTGGAAGCCGGGAAAGAGTTTCAAGCTCTCGCCGATCAGATGAAGACGCTGGCCCAGCGGGAGAAAGCGCGTGAAGAGCTGGAGAAGCTCGCCCAAGAACTGCGCGAAAGCGGAAGCAACATCGCCGGGCAGGGCCAGCAGGGAATGCAGCAGTTGGCGGGGAATCAAAGTCAACAGGGGCAAGGCCAGCAGAACGGTCAGCCGCAACAGATGACAGCCATGGAGAACGCGCCGCAGTCTCAGGCCATGCAGATGCCCGGATCATCCGAGGCTCAGCAATCCCAAGGCCAGCAGGGGAACGGCCAACAGATGCAGCAGATGCAGCAAGCGAGCGGTGAAGGAGGCAAGGAATCCAAGAGTCTCGCGCTCGCGCCTTCAGAAGGAAAAGGGGATGGAAAGAGTGACAAGCCCATGCTCTTTGCGCCGATCCCGCCGCAGCCGGGCGAGGAACCGGATGCCACGATCATGAGCGTGGCTCCAGGTTCCAGCGCTGGCTCTCAGGCGGGCAATGCGACGTCTGAGCTGGGTAAGAATCCCACACAGCAAAGCAAGTCCACGCAACAGTCCACCGTCAATGCTCAACGCAATGCCGAGGGCGCTTCCAGCGTGCGCACGATTGAAGGCAAGGCGCACAATGAGCAGTCAGCCCGCACGGCCCAATCCACGGCCCTTGAAGCCATCGGCGCGGAAGAGAATGCTTTGGATGATTCCGCCCTGCCCAGTGCCCGTCGTGAGCAGGTGCGACGCTACTTTACCGAACTACGGAAGCGCTTTGAAAAACAGAACTGACCCTCTTTGCCCAACTCTATGAATGACGATTCAACACCAGCCCCATCGTTTCCTGAAGCTCCCCCATCAGCGGCCAAGAAGGCTGCGGCCAAGCGAGCAGCCAAGAAGGCAGCCTCTGCCAATGTGACCAACTTCGTGCCGATGGAGAAGCCCGCTGAGCCCGTGAATGTGGTTGATTTCCGCACGCTTCCGCAGCGTCCGTTGGATGAAGAATTGGAACACTTCCGTGATCTCTTCACCCAACTGAAAACCGAGATTCAAAAAGCCATCGTCGGTTATGACGATCTGCTCACGGACACGCTCATCTCTGTGTTCTCCGGCGGTCACGTCTTGCTGGAAGGCGTCCCCGGCCTTGGTAAGACCTTCCTCGTTCGCGTGATGTCGCAGGTTATCGGCTTGGAACCGGGCCGTGTGCAATGCACGCCGGACCTGATGCCGGCGGACATTCTCGGCACGCATATCGTGAACGAAGATGCGAATGGTCGCCGTGTGCTGCACTTTGAGCGAGGCCCTGTTTTTAAGAACCTCCTGCTCGTGGATGAAATCAATCGCGCCACGCCGAAGACGCAGGCCGCGCTGTTGGAAGTGATGCAGGAACACGCCGTGACGGCGGGTGGTGAGCGCCATGCTTTGCCGGAACCGTTCTTCGTTCTGGCCACGCAAAACCCGATGGAAATGGAAGGCACCTATCCGCTTCCTGAAGCGCAGCTCGACCGCTTCATGTTCAAGATTAAAGTGCCGTTCCCCACGCTGGACTCGCTAGTAGAGATCAGCCGCCGCACCACGAACTTCGATCAACCCACACTGCATTCCATCTTGAGCGGCCTGGAGTTGATGCGCCTGCAACATATCCTTACGCAGATTCCCGTGGCTGATCCCGTGGCTCGTTATGCCTCGCAGCTCATCCTTGGAACGCATCCTGATCAACCCGGTGTCCTGCCCAATGTGAAACGCTACGTGGCTTATGGAGCCAGCCCTCGCGGCCTTCAGGCGCTCATTCGCGGAGCGAGAATCTGGTGCGCTGTTCGCGGTGGAACCGCTGTCAGCACGGATGATATTCAGCGCGTCGCGCATTGTGCATTGCGGCATCGCATCATCCTGAACTTCGAGGGCGAGGCCCAACAACTCAAAGTGGATGACCTCGTGAGCGATCTGCTCAAACAGGTGCAAACGCCCGCTCAGGAAGCTGCTTAAAAAAAGGCATCAAGGCAACAGGCATCGAGGCATCAAG
>JANYJH010000224.1 GCA_025361865.1 Phragmitibacter sp. | reverse complement strand
TGGACGCGGACGTGGTTCCCTTCAACGGCGAAGTAGAGGCGATGATCACCGGCGCGGCAGCGGTAGAGCCTTGATTCACCACGCTCGATGAGGCCGTAATTCTTCTCCAGGCGGTTCTGCTCAATGTCGTCAGGCTGGATGTTCAGCGCTTCCAGAAGGGCGAATTGCACCTGGTTCGGAAGACGTGAAAGCTCGGCGGCGCTGATTTCATTGAAGATGATCTGAAGCATCCTGCACCCTAGCGAGTATGGGGGTGGTGGAAAGTGTAAATTCACCGCCCTTTGACAAAGCCGGCTAGCGGGGCATTTTGCAGGCTCACCCGAGACACCCCGCACTGATCGCGCTTTGAAACGAGTCCTCTTTGTATGCACTGGCAACACCTGCCGCAGCCCGATGGCGGAGACGATGTTCCGTGAACTGGTGAAAGGACGCGCGGACTATGAGGTGGCTAGCGCGGGACTCGGTGCTATGCCGGGGGATAAGGCCAGCCGATACACGGCGGACTTGATGAGAGAGCGGGGATACGACCTCTCCGACTTTCGCAGCCAGATGCTCAGTCAAGAACTGGTGAACAACGCCACGCACATCTTCGGCATGGGTTACGGTCATCTGCGCGCCATTGAAAAGATGTTCCCTGAAGCGGCTGACAAGACGTATCTGGTGAGCGAATTCTGCGCGGATGACGGATTGCGCGGGCAGGATGTGAGCGATCCCTACGGCGGCAGCCGCGCTGATTACGAGGAAACACGGCAAATCTTCACGGCGCTTCTGCCCAGCCTCGTCGCCTACATTGACCAGACTTTCGACAAGACACCCACATGAGCAACACCACCCAGCAACGCTTCGCCATCGGCTCCGACCACGGAGGTCTCGACATCAAAAATGTCATCGTTGAGCATCTCAAGGCGGCAGGCCATGCCGTGACGGACTTCGGCACGAACAATAAGGACTCGGTGGATTATCCCGACTTCGCCGAACCCGTGTGCGAGCAGGTTCTCGATGGTCAAGCCGACGCGGGTATCCTCGTTTGCACTACGGGCATCGGCATGAGCATTTCTGCCAATCGCCATCCCGGCATCCAGGCTGCGCTGATTCATGAAGCGGCCACGGCCCGCATCTCCCGTGATCACAACAACGCGAACGTGCTGTGCCTCGCGGGTAATGGCAGGACGACGAAAGAGGACGCGAAAGCCATCGTGGATGCTTTCATCAGCACGCCGTTCAGCGCGGGCGAACGTCATGCGCGCCGCGTGGCGAAGATGAACCACCTGTGCAACGTCTCAGCGGACATCGTGCGCCCTGTTGATCCAGCCGTCGCCGAGGTCATCGTCGCGGAAGAGCACCGTCAGCAGAGCAACATCGAACTCATCGCCAGTGAGAACTTCACTAGCCGCGCCGTCATGGCCGCGCAGGGTTCCTGCCTCACCAACAAATACGCGGAAGGCTATCCCGGCCGTCGCTGGTATGGTGGCTGCGAAGAAGTGGACAAGGTGGAAACGCTGGCCATCGACCGCCTCAAGGAAATCTACGGAGCGAAATTCGCTAACGTCCAGCCTCACAGCGGCTCGCAGGCGAACACCGCCGTTTACTTCTCCGTGCTTAAGCCCGGCGATAAAATCCTGACCATGAACCTCGCCCACGGTGGTCACTTGACCCACGGGAATAAGGCGAACTTCTCCGGCAAATTCTACGAGGTCGTTCATTACGGCGTCAGCGAGAAGGACGAGCGCATCGACTACGATGGTCTCCAGAAAATGGCCGAAGAATGCCAGCCGAAGATGATCACGGCCGGTGCCTCCGCGTATCCGCGCATCATTGACTTCCAGCGCATGAGCGAGATCGCCAAGAGCGTCGGCGCTTACTTGTTCGTGGACATGGCGCATATCGCCGGACTCGTCGCTGGCGGCGTGCATCCGTCCCCGATGGAATGCGCAGATTTCGTCACCAGCACCACGCACAAGAGCCTTCGCGGACCTCGCGGCGGCATCATCATGACGAACAACGAGGAACTCGCGAAGAAGATCGACTCCAACGTCTTCCCCGGTGTGCAGGGTGGACCGCTCATGCACGTCATCGCGGCGAAAGCCGTCTGCTTCCTCGAAGCCCTCAAGCCTGAGTTCAAGACCTATCAGCAGCAGATTGTGAAGAACGCGCAAGCGCTCGCCGCAGAGCTGACGAACCTCGGCTACCGCATCGTCAGCGGCGGCACGGACAACCATTTGATGCTCGTCGATCTGCGACCACGCGGCTTGAACGGCAAGGTGGCTTCAGAGACGCTCGACCACGCAGGCATCACCGTGAATAAGAACGGCATTCCCTTTGATACCGAGAAGATCACGCTCGGTGGCGGTATCCGCGTCGGCACCCCAGCCGTCACCACGCGCGGCATGAAAGAAGCGGAGATGAAAATCGTCGCCAGCCTCATGCATCAAGCCCTGGAGAACCGCGAGAACGCAGATGCTCTCGCGAAGATCCGCGCGGAAGTGGTGGAGCTGAACAAGAAGTTCCCGCTGCCATAGGAGAGCCGCATAATAATGGAGCGCGGAGCTTCAGCCCGCAATAAGTGGCCTAAAGGCCGCGCTCCTTGGCTAACTCAATAATTAAATAACTGCTTCACGCCGAACTTACGATCCACGCCCCGTGTGCGCATGATCCCGTTCAGCGTCTCCGTCACCCGCACTTTCATCTTGGGCGTCAGTCGGCGACCCTTCCGCGCTCGGGCCATCGCCTTGTGAGTCATCGGCTCCGAGCAAGCGGCCACGATGTCGTGATTGTTCAGTTCCAGTTCCGTCAGCACCGCATCCAGCGGCTGCGTGCCCATGTTCCGCTCAATGGCATTCTCCTTGCCCAACTCTTCGTCTTCCTGCATAGAGTCATCACTGGCTGCTTCAGAACCAATCCGCAATCCAAAATCTACAATCTAAAATGCTCCGCGTCCTTCTCACCACCACTTCCTATCAAGACACCCCCGGCGCTCACCATGATCTCCTCGCCGAACAGGACTTTGACATCCACTGCGAGCGCGGCCCCTTGCCGGAAAGCCGAATGATGGAACTGGCGGGCGACTTCGACGCCTTCCTCTGTGGCGATGACGAGATCACGAAAGCCGTGCTCAATAAAGCCCTGCCAAGACTCCGCGTCATCAGCAAATACGGCATCGGTTTGGACAAGATCGACGTGACCGAATGCACCGCGCGCAAGCTCCCCGTGCTCTTCACGCCCGGCGTCAATCACACCACCGTGGCCGAGCACACCTTCTGCCTCCTGCTCGCACATGTCCGCAATCTCGTGGACTCCGCCAACTCCGTTCGCGATGGTCAATGGAAACGCGTCACCGGCCATGAAATCTGGAACAAGAGCATCGGCATCGTCGGCTTGGGTCGCATCGGACAAGAGGTCGCGAAGCGCGCCCTCGCCTTCGGCATGAAAGTCCACGCGCTCGATCCCTATTGGCCGCAAGCCTTCGCCACCGAAAACGGCGTCACGCGCCACGAGGCCATCGAAACCATGCTCCCTGAGATCGACGTGCTCAGCCTTCACGCGAACCTCAGCGACTCCACCCGCCACCTCATCAACACCGAACGTCTGAAGTTAAGCAAGCCCGAACTCATCATCATCAACACCTCCCGCGCAGAGCTGGTGAACATGCCAGACATCCTCGCTGCCCTCGATGGCAACAAGCTCGGCGGCTACGCCACGGACGTCCTCGATGAAGAGCCACCACCCGCCGACCATCCGCTCCTGAAGCACCCGAAAGCCCTAATCACCCCGCACATCGGCTCACGCACTTATGAAAGCGTCCCAAGACAAGCCATGCGCGCGACGCTGAATCTGGTGAACTACCTGAAGGGCGAGAAGGATGTGATTCAGGCGAATAAGTTTTAGAGCTAGTGGCTGTTAACCACCTAGACCTCTTAATTCCGCTAATTGGTTGCCGTTGTCGAACTCAGTGAAACATCGGTCATTTATTCCTTCTACTTATGGACCACATGAAGGCAATCATGACCAGAATGGCTCCGCTGGGTTCCGGCGCACCAATGGGGGTATAAATCAGAGACAGATTGTTTCCTGATTGTAACAAGGAGAAATTCCCCATGAAATCGGGGGTGAGAATGAACGAAGGCTTATTGGTATGAGTGAAGCTACTCGTATCAATTATCCAAGCATTTGGATTAAAGCCCGTGATTCCTGAAGTCGTGGTGATGATGTCCCAAACCATTGATGATTCTGAAAAATTTGGAACAGATCCAGAAACGTTTCCGCTGGTTAGGGAAAGCACATTCAAAATATAGCTCCCAGTTCCGCCTGAAAGCACTAAGCTGCCTGTGACGACGATCTGGTCGAAATGAATTCCAGGTGTCGTGCCTGTAAAATTATTGGTCTGCCAATCATAGGTGAAAGAGTTCCAGGATTGATTGGCAGTAAAGACCAGTGAGCCAGGGCTGTTGCCAGGAGAAAGTGTATTTTGCTGGTTATTCAAACTTATGGATGAAGCAATCGTTGCGTTACCACTCAGGACTGTGCGGCTTGTGTTGCTAAAAGTGATGTTTTGAGAGAACGGTGTTGCACTGTTGATGATCAGTTGTGCTCCGTTGCTCACAGACACTGGCGATGTGATACTGCCAGTAATGGTCAATATTCCTCCACTCACTATGGTTGGTCCCGTGTAGGTATTGTTACCGCTAAGAATAAGAGTGCCATTGCCCAGCTTGTTCAGACCAATACTATTCAGCCCATTATTGGTATTAGTAAGATTGGAACTGATGACGAATGGCCCAGAGTAAGCGCTGTTAGTGGTATCCAGCCCCAGCAGGGACCCGTTTTGAAAACCACCTGTATTGGTGCCAAGAGCGGCAATGCTAGCAATGCTGGCAGCCGAAAAATAACCCGATCCTGGCGCGCCCACTCCGAAAATGGCTGTTCCACCACCTTTCACAGTGAGATTTTCAGCAGTCCATTTGGCATTGTCGTTGTTATAGAAGGTATTGGGCGCTTCAAATGCCACAGATCCTTCCTGGATAATCGTTGGTCCGCTGTAGATGTTTTGACCACTTAAAGTGAGCTTCCCAGTTCCGACCTTTGTAACCCCTAGTGATCCGCCTCCGGTTCCATCCTTGATGTTACCGTAGTAACCAGAGCTTAGGTTATTCCCACCCACCGTAAGTGTTGTAGGGATTGCACTGCTGTTATCAATGCTTCCAGCCCCAGAAAGAGAGCCGAGACCTATGTTATTGCCGTTCAGTCTCAAAGTGGTTCCAACGCCGAGACTGGTTTTGGAGTTGTTTCCAAAAGCGTTCGAGGAGCCTGCTATCAGAACGCCAGAAATAACGGCCGTTGCACCAGAGTAAGTGTTGTTCCCGCCAAGCACGAGGCTGCCCGTGCCTAGCTTTGTCAGTCCAATGCTGTTCATGCCTCCATTTGAATCCGTTAGATTGGAAGAATGAACAAATGTTCCCCCTAGAGCATTTGAGGTATCCAAGCCTAAATTTGATCCGCCAAGGAACCCGCCAGTGGCAGAGCCCAAGTTGCCAAGCATCGCGATGTCGGAGGAACTGAATTCTCCTGCGCCACCCACATTGAAGGCAGCCGTGGCACCGGAGTTGACAATGAGATGGGCGGCTGTCCAGTTTCCTCGCGCGCTACCATAGAGAGCATCCGTAATAGCGAGTTGTAAAATGCCGCTATTGATAGTGGTCGTCCCACTGTAGGTATTGATTCCAGATAGTGTCTGGGTTCCTAAGCCATTTTTGACAAGATTTAGTGAGCCTGTTCCTGTTCCGTCCTGAAGGTTGCCGCCAAAAGAATAAGCTCCGACAAGTCCTCCTAACTTCAGCGTGCCTGAAGAGGCATTGCTGTTGTCCACGACGCCTGCGCCTGCGAGGGCTCCTAAGCTGATACTGTAGCTATTTAGGCGCAGAGTGGCACCACTGGCCACAGTCGCCACTGAATTGTTACCGAAAGCATTGGCTGATCCTGCGGCAAGAATCCCATTATCAACTTTAGTGGCTCCTGAGTAGCTATTGTTACCTGCCAACACCCATGTTCCTCCACCTGTTTTCCAGATCGTCAGCAAAGCAGTTGAAGATGCGTTTCCCAGTGCAGGCGTGAGGGTATTGGCGTCAGTATTGGTGCCGGCAAGTGTGAAGGTTCCTGCAGAGCCGTATTGAACATATTGCCCGAAGGTAATGTTTCCCGCATTGGTAAAGCTGATGGGGCCTGTGCCTGAAGCATCAATACCACCAAAAAATCTATTATAAGCTGTGTCCAGACTGAAGAGCCGATTGGTGCTGGCGGATGATCCTGTGTATTGCAGCATTCCTCCGCCAAACAAGAGATTTGAAGGATTGCTTCCCGATGCTCCTATGCTGCTTTGGTGGCCTCCGTCCGCAAGAACTGTAGCACGCAAGATACTGCCCTCAGGAGTTCCATTGCCACGGATGATGGTTTGTCCAGTGTAGGTATTGAGTCCTGAGAGGGTTAACATGCTGACTCCGTCTTTCAGCAGACTGAGGGCTGCAATGCCTCCGTCCTGAATGATTCCACTGAAGATCGATGAAACGGTTGCTCTCCCAAAATCCAATGTGGCGATTTTTACCCCACTGTTCTCTACTGTCCCGCTCCCCGACAAGGAGGCAACATACAGTCGATTGCCATTTGCTGAGAGAGTCGCGCCATTGGCAATGTTGAATTGTTGGGTTCCACCACCAAAATTTGTGTCGATCTTGAGTTTACCAGCCGTGATTTGAATCTTTCCATCAAAGGAATAGCTGCTTGTGCCGCTCACTGTGGTGATTCCACTACCTGCTTGAATAATGGTTCCGTTGCCCTGAATTCCTCCAGATATAGTTAGTTCATCGGAACGGTTAAAGATGAGGCTGGAAGAATCGTTTTGAAACGTCAATCCTCCCGTTCCAAGTGTTCCGCTTGTTCCACCATTGCCTATCTGGAGGGAACCCTGTTTCAAATAAGCCATTCCTAAGTAAGTATTGTTTCCAGTTAGAATGGTAGTGCCAGCCCCATTCTGAATCAGAGCGCCTTGTCCGCTAATATCGTTGGCAAGCACAAAAGTGTCTGAGCGTTTCACCGCAAGGATTGCGTTGTTAATGACCGTCCCCGTTCCAAGTGTTCCTGAGGTTCCTCCATCGCCCACTTGGAGCGTTCCCCAAGGAAGTTCTGGACTACCGATGGTGGTGGCTCCGGAATAGGTGTTTGTGCCGTTAATAATCCAAAGACCTGCCCCTGATTTGATGAGCGAGGTAGAACCTCCGTTATCGCTGATCGAAACCGAAAGGCTATTTGCACCAAAAGATCCGTCGTTCGTTCCCGTGAGAGTCAGAGTGCGAGCTCCCGCTTGACCGTTAAAACCCATGTTCCCGGTATTGGTAAAAATCAGCGGAGTTAGTGTATCTGAAGACTCAATGACGCCACCACTAGTTCCGACACTGAAAAGTCGATCTGTGCTAAGTATTCCCAAAGTGGAATTACTAACTCTTAACGTGCCACCATTAAAAATGAGATTGGAGGCCTCACTTGTCGAAGAGCCTAGAGTGCTATTAGTCCCGCCATTAGCTATTATCGATACATCAAGTATGCCCCCTGAAATAATAGTGGCTCCAGTGTAAGTGCTGTTTCCGCTCTTCAAGATCAGGGCATTGTTTCCAGCCTTAGTTAAGCCGGCAGAGCCTGCAATCACAGAAGTAATGGTCGCATCAGCATTTGCAGTTATGGTCGGTTTAGTTCCACTTAGTGTAATCGTTCCATAATCAAGGTAATAATTGACCGAACCTGTGGGATTGAAGACCATTTGATTGACATTAACGGTGCCCACTTGGACACTGCCAATATCTGCACCACTGCCTATTCCGAAAACAGCTGTGTCAGATCCAGTATTCCCCCAATTTTCAAAATTTGAAGTGGCCGGATTGAACCAAGAGGAGCCTATGGGGTTCCAATAGCCGCCACTATAGTTCAACGGTCTAGCATCATTTGCATACCAAATATAGGTGGTTGCCCTAGCACTAGCTAGAGCCAGCACAAAAAGTAGGCTTCTTATCAGAATCGTTCTTAGATGGGAGTAATAGGCCATTGTGAAAAATTTCTAGTTTATATGGCTATACATAGTATATGTTTATATTACAAATATAATAATAAATTTTTATTGAGAAATTACCAATTTAAATCACTTCGAACCACACTTTGTGTGTCCGGGGGAACCTTTGAAGGTGCTGAGAAAGAGCCAATGTGATGTGATGGTGTTCCTTTGATATTCTTCTAAGCGCGGTAACAAACCTAGTAGGCCAACCCACTACTCTTCACCTTGCTACAAGACGCATCCTCGCTTTGATCCACTGACTTCTGACGCACTGACCACTGACCCACCGAATTCCATGCCCACCTACCGCATCCTCCCAGCCGCTACTCACAACGACCTTGTCCGCAAAGCCTACCTCCACCGAGGTTACACCGCTGAAGAGGCGGAAGATGGTGCTCGCTTCTGCGAGATGGCTTCCACGCACGGCATCCGCACGCACAATGCGATCAAGGCTTTGCACTTGGATCACCTCTTTGGCAGTGCGACGGGCGGTTGTAAGCCGGGTGCGGACATTAAGGTGATCGAGAAGCCTTTTGCGGCCAGCCAGATCTGGGATGCGCAGTTGAAGCTCGGCCAAAGCGTGGCCTTTAAGGCGATGGATACCTGCATGGCGATGGCAGATAAATACGGCATCGGTCAGGTCAGCGTGGACAATGCCTTCCACTACCTTTGGGGTGGCGGCTATGTGATGGAAGCTGCGAAGAAGGGCTACATCGCTTACACCAACTGCACTTCCACCCTTGGTGAAGTGGTGCCCTTCGGCGGCAAATTCCCTGTGCTCGGAACCAATCCCCACTCTTGGGGTCTTCCGACGACCGAGGCTGTAGGCTACCCGATCGTCATCGACTGGGCCACCTCCACGGTCGCGATGGGTCGCGTGCAGCAGCTTCGTCGTGAGAACAAGGAATTGCCGCCCAATGCAGCCGTGGACGCCGAGGGCAAGCCGACCAATGACCCGCACAAGGCCCAGTGGCTCCTGCCTTTCGGCGCTCACAAGGGCTACGGCCTCTCCTTGCTCATCGAAGTCATGGGCGCGCTCATCGGCGGCTCCCTGCCCACGCTTCGCGGCGGCGGCGGTCATCCAGACTTCGCAGGCAAACCGCTGCCGGAAGGCGAGAAGAAGACCTCTTCCTTCTACTTTCAGGTCATACATCCCGATGCCGTGAGCAGCGGCTTATTCGCCAAAGGACGCAACCAGCAGCAGAACGTCAAAGCGGTGCTCCAAGACATCCTCGGTCATGGCAATGAGAACTGCATGCTGCCCGGTCAACCTGAAGCGGACAATGCGAAGCACACCGCGAAGGCAGGTGGACTGCTCTTCAGCGATGCCGAAGTGGAAGCGCTCAATGAGATCGCCCTGGAATGCGGCTTCGCGAAGTTCGACCTAGCCACCCTACCTGCTTACACGGTTTAACTTTGCGGCGAGTGCATGCTTTCATGGGAATATTTTTTTAATATTGGCTCTTAGATAGAGTAGGCAAATCCCTCACGTCAACATGGCCCAGAATAAGCTCATCTAATATTTTTAAAAAAGTAATACTTGGCAAACTGCTCTAAATTTAACTAGATTATGATAACCAAGTCACCAGTCTCCTTTATGAAAAAGAAACTCATTCTCCTAGCCGTAAGCACAATGCTCATCTTCGGAACCACGACTTCCAAAGCGCTCATATTATCTGACGCTTATGTGCTGGAGAGTTCGATCAATGATCTCGGTTCTTCCATGATGGAATCCTCTGGCACGGTGAAGGAGCAGCAGGTGCAAACCTTCGCTGCCAAGAAAAAGAAAGTCGTGGTCCGCCGTCCTTCTCCACCCAAGCCAGTGACGAAAGCTTCCTGATCAGGTCACCATCACTTGATCATTGATTCACGCCATCATTGACTTCATCAATGATGGCGTTGTTTTTGCAGCTTCGCCTTACTATCCATATGAAACATTTCCGGATTCTAGTATTAGTCGCCCTGCTTCACTTTTGGGTGTGCTCCACTTCCCTCGCTGAAGACTTCTTTGATACACGCTATCAGTATTACCAAGAGGACAACAACCGCATCCGGGTGGATTCTAGCTACTCATTGTTCAGTGCGACGGCAGGGGAGAATCTTACCCTTGATGGAAGCCTTCTTTACAGCGCTATTTCCGGCGCTTCACCCACGGGTCTTCCCGCTTACAACAAGGGTAGTGACGTTCCGGTGGTGAACATAAAAGATGAACGCTACGCCTTCACCCTCGGGGCGACGACTCAATGGGGCATTCACTCGCTGCACCCTGGCATTTCGTATAGCTATGAGTCGGATTATTTGTCGCTGGGCACCTCGTTGCAGGACACCATTTCGCTCAATCAGAAGAACACGGAACTGGTGCTCGGCTTTGGTTATAATCGGGACACCGTGGGTGCGAACGGCTCTGACCTGAGTGCCGCCAAACGCACCTACGACTGGCTCATTGGCATCAATCAGATCATTGATGCCGATACCTTGCTCAATGTGAACGTGGGTATCACGACGAAGCAAGGCTACCTGAATGATCCCTACAAACGCGTCTTGGTGAACAACGATGTTTTGCAGGATCATCGCCCGAGCCGTAAGCTCGAAGAACTGCTCTACACTCAGATCACGCATTACATCGCTGCCTGGAATGCAAGCGTGGAGGCCTCGTATCGTCTGGGTCACAACGATCAGGGTCAGACCTCTCACACTGGCACGCTAGCCTTGCACAAATACTTCTTCAACAAGCGCCTCATCGTGCGGCCGCTCTTCCGCTATTTCAGGCAGTCTGCGGCGAACTACTATGACACCCAGTTCACGGGCAATCCCGAGTATTACTCCGCTGACTACCGCGTTTCCGCATTGGAATCCTTTACCTTTGGCGCTCAAATCACTTGGCAGTTAGTGCCTGATAAATTCAGCCTGAACCTCGGTTACGAGCGTTACCTCATCCGAGGAACGGACGGGAAAACCGCCCAATCGGCTTATCCTGATGCGAACGCGCTCACCGCCGGTCTTCGCTACGCATTCTAACCCACGATCTGATGACGGCTGTCCCAACTGAGAGCCGCACGATGCTGGCGCAGCGTCTGGAGGGAGCGAAGCTTCGTCCAGTGGGCGAAGGCTGCTGGCACTTGGAGTTCCGCGCTCTCGGCTCGGAGTGCAAGCTCTTCTTCAAGGCAGACACTAAGCCGCAAGCGCTCGATTGTCGTCGGTTAGCCTTTGATTGGTTGATCAGCTTTGAAGCCCGGTTTTCGCGCTTCTTGCCGGATAGTCTGATCTCGAAAATCAATGCCAATGCCGGCCAGATGTGGACCGATGTAGATCATGAAACAGAGACATTGCTCGCCATCTGTGACCATGTGAACTTCACGAGTCAGGGTGCGTTCGATGCCACCTCCCTCCCGCTCAGTCTGCTCTGGGATTGGAAACGGAAGCATGATTCGCTGCCGAGTGCTGAGGAGATCGCGAAGGCCCGCGAGCACGTCGGTTGGAAGCAAGTCCAACGTGCTCCCGGTCGCGTGTTCCTACCGGATGAAGGCATGATGCTGGACTTCGGTGGCGTCGGTAAAGAGTTCGCTACGGACGTGCTGGTGAACATCGCTGAATCCTGCGGCATCAGGGACATCATGGTGAATCTCGGTGGGGACATCTCCGTGCTGGGCCAGTCACCGGAAGGCGGCGGCTGGTTCATCGGCTTGGAAGATCCCATGCAGGAAGGACACTGCCACAGCGGCATTTCCCTGAAGAGCGGCATCTCAGTCGCGACTTCTGGCGACTACCGCCGTTGCTTTGAATTTGCAGGCCAGACCTATGGCCACATTCTTGATTGCCGCACCGGTTGGCCCGTGGCCAATGGCACGCGCTCCGTCACCATCGTCGCTGAGAAATGCGTCATCGCAGGCATCATGTCCACCTCCTGCATGGTGCTGGGTGGTCGCGCCGCCCTGCAAATGATGGACTCCACACCGCGTGTCGAGGGTTGCCTCTGGCATGAAAACAAACTTCTCCACACGCGTGGCTTTCACCGCTTGGACATCCCGAATGGATGGAACTCTTAACTTCAAAACCATGACCAACCGCCGCTCCTTCCTCTACCAAACTCTTGCCACAGCCGCTGCTGTCGCCACGGATTCCCCCGCATTTCAAGCCGACACTTGGGGCGAGAACCTGAAGATGCCAGACCTTGCCACCTTCGGACTTGTCGGCACCTTACCGAAGCTGACCGGAAAGGTCGTTTACCTCGACTTCTGGGCCTCCTGGTGTGGTCCGTGCAAAGCCTCCTTCCCCGTTCTGGAGAAGTGGAACAAGCAATACGCGGCCAAGGGTTTCGTTGTTCTCGGCGTCAGCGTAGATACAGAAGCCAAGGACATGGAGAACTTCCTTAAGAAGACGCCGGTCGGCTTTCCCACCGTTCTGGATGCCGCTCATAAGCTCGTCGCGGCGGCCAATGTGGAGACCATGCCGACCTCATTCCTCATAGATAAGAAGGGCATGATTCGCGCCGTGCATCGGGGCTTCCGCGCCAGTGATGAAGCTGGGCTGACGGCCAAGATCGAAGCTCTGCTCAACGAAAAATAAGCGTCCCAATCATTCCTTATGAAGCCTTCCACCTTCCGTCTATTCGCGTTCGCCATGTTGGTTCTCGGAGCCAGCACGATGAGTTCCTGCACCAGTGTCAAACCCTGGGAGCGCGGCCACCTTGCGGACTACCTCATGCGGCCCGACCGCGACCCCCTCACTGGCTCCATTTCCGAGCACATGTGGTTCACCCGCGAAGCCTTTGCTGGCGGGCGTGGCGTGGGCGGGGGCGGCTGCGGTTGCAACTGATTTGAGGGCAAGCCGCAAGTGTCAAAGATGCTTGCATCCGTGACGAGTTCTGCGTTTGATAAAACGCATGTCACAAACAGCCGCTACCTTTGATCTCCTCGCCCTCGGTGAAGTTCTTCTGCGCCTCGATCCCGGTGAAAGCCGCGTGCGCACCTCCCGTCAGTTCACGGCCTGGGAAGGCGGCGGCGAATACAATGTCGCACGGGGCTTGCGCCGTTGTTTTGGCCTGAAAACAGCCGTCGCCACGGCCTTCGCCGATAACGAGATCGGTCGTCTTCTCGAAGACTTCATCCTGCAAGGCGGCGTGGATACCAGCTTCGTCAAATGGGTGCCGTATGACGGCATTGGCCGCAGCGTGCGGAACCCCATCAATTTCACCGAGCGCGGCTTCGGAATCCGGGGCGCGAAAGGCTGCGTGGATCGCGGTCACAGCGCCGCTTCGCAGATGAAAAAAGGGGACTTCGATTGGAACCAAATCTTCAGTGAACAAGGCGTGAAGTGGCTGCACACTGGCGGCATTTACGCAGGCCTTTCGGAGACCACCGCAGAGCTGGCCATCCAAGCCTGCAAAGCCGCGAAGAAGCATGGCGTCACCGTTTCGTATGATCTCAACTATCGTCCTTCGCTTTGGCAGGATCGCGGTGGATTTCCTGCGGCCCAGGCTTTGAACCGACGCCTCGCGCCGTATGTGGATGTCATGTTCGGCGTGCTCACCGAGGACGAACCCTCCGCCGTCTCCAGCAACGATCATCCCACAGACATTTTTGCCGCCCAAGCCGCCGCTGCCGAAGACGGCATCAAGAAGATGGTGAAGAAGTATCCGAACATTCAAGTCGCCGCTGCCACGCTGCGCCGCGTTCATAGCGCCACCTGTAACGACTGGGGTTCCATCGCCCTGATTGACGGCGCGTTCCATCGTTCCAAGAACTACGCCAAGCTGGACATCCTCGACCGCATCGGCGGCGGTGATGGCTTCGTCGCCGGCCTCATCTACGGAATGCTGACCCAGCAGACCCCACAGCTCTCGATTGATCTTGGTGCCGCCCACGGAGCCCTAGCCATGAGCACCCCCGGCGACACCAGCATGGCGACCTTAGCCGAAGTGCTCAAGCTCGCCCAAGGCGGCGATGCGAAGGTGCAGCGCTAAGCAACGGACGCCGCCAGCTCCGTCATGGCGGCCTTCATATCTTTGGGACCAAAGGCGGAGGTGCCGCAGACGAAGAGATTCGCCCCGTGCTTCTTCGCGATGGGCGCGGTGTTGGTGTAGATGCCGCCGTCCACTTGGAGATGATACTTCAAGCCGTGCTGCTCACGGTAAGCGCGGGCGGCATCGAGCTTAGGCATCGTTTCCTTTTCCATGAAGGGCTGACCGCCAAAGCCGGGCACGACGGTCATCACGAGAAGCAGGTCAATCAGGTGCAGGTAAGGCTCTGCGGCGGCAAAAGGCGTGGCTGGATTCAAGACGAGGCCCGCGCTGAGGCCGGCGTCTTTGATCCGCTGGAGCGTGGCCTCGACGGACGTGTCGTATTGGGCCTCCACATGAAGGCTGATGTTGCCCGCACCCGCTTTGATGAAGCGCTCAAGGTAATGGTCCGCGCGATGGATCATGAGATGGACATCTAGGAACATGCTCGTGTGCTTGCGGACGGCTTCGATCATCGCCGGGCCAAAGGAGATGTTATCCACGAAGTTACCGTCCATCACATCGAGGTGCAGCCACTTGGCCCCGGCTTCTTCGGCGCGTTTCACTTCAGAGGCAATATTCGCAAAATCCGAGGCGAGCAGCGAAGGCAGAATGAGGGGCGTGTGGCAGTCCATCACAGAGGTTCAAGGTTCAAGGTTCAAGTGTCAAGGTTCACCATCCTGCGCAGATCCGCCCTTGACCCTGAAACCTGAAACCTTAACCCTCTCTCATGGACGAGCCGCTTATCATCACGAACGACGATCACTTCATGCGTGAGGCGCTGCGTCAGGCGGTCAAGGCGGCGAAGCAGGATGAAGTGCCCATCGGCGCGGTCATTGTTCATGATGGGCGCGTCATCGCGAGAGCGTGGAATCAAGTGGAGACGCTCAAGGATGCGACCGCCCACGCGGAGATGATCGCTTTGACTCAGGCGCAGAGTTCGCTCGGGGACTGGCGCTTGAATGAATGCGATCTCTACGTCACGAAAGAGCCGTGTCCCATGTGCGCCGGGGCGATCATGCACTGCCGCGTCCGGCGCGTGATCTTTGGTTGCCCGGACACCAAAGGCGGTGCTGCGGGCGGCTTCTGGAACCTTCTCCAAGCGCCGAATCTCAATCACCGCAGCGAGATCACTTCCGGCGTGCTGGGTGATGATTGCGTGATGATCCTGAAGTCCTTCTTCAAAGAGGCCCGCGAACGCAAGGCCACTGGCGCAGATCATAAGAAAGGGAGCGCGGAACTTTAGTCCGCATGAAGCGGCTTAAAAGCCGCGCTCCCGTAAGAGTGGCGCAGGCTGGAAGTCCGTATCACGGTCCATCACGCGACCCAGAGAACGCCCACGGCATTCGTCGTGATGTTCGTCTTCTTCGGCGAGAGCTTCGTCGGTTCGAGCACGATGTTCGTCGGGTCGTATTGATCGCGAATCTTCTGAGAGCCTTCTTCAAGCTGGGTATCGAGGTCTTTGAGCTGCTGCTTAAGAGCTTCGATGTTCGATTCAGCGGCGGAGGCTTCACCGCGTTCTTTCCAAGCGCGGCTGGCGCTGTTGATCGTAGTGGCCGTGACCAAGGCCGTCTTGCGACCGAGGAAGGAATTCAGCAGGCTCGCACCGACCGAAACTGCGGTGGACATCATGGCACTGGAGGCCTGAGACTTTTGAGCATCGGCCTTAGCCATCGCATCGTTGACGTCGTCCATGATGGATTTGGCCTGCTTGCCAAGCTTGTTTTTCAAATCTTCCACGGCTTGATCTCGTGACTCGCGGGCGCTTTGTGAGGCACGGGTTCGGAAGTCCGCCTGGGTTTCGCCGATGTTGGAATACTCATCCAAAAGCGGGCTGTAAAAGATGGTCACATCGGTGTTGATAGATATCCATTCAGCGAAGCCTTTGTCGCTCTTGAGCTTATCATAGATCGCGCCTTTAAGCAGCGCATTGGGCAGGGTTCCCAGCGTGGAACCATCCACTGGATTCTTCTCCAGGGCGCTTAAATCAAGGTCGCGCGGCACGTCAATGAACTTGTCCCAAAGCACCTTCGCATTGTCCAAATCAATCTCGTTCGCGACGGTCACGTTGACTCGGCCATTGACCTTTTTCTTGTCGTCAATGTAGAGCACCGTGGCGGAGCGGAGCAAGGCGGGCTGATAGCTTCCGGCTTTCTCTGAAGGCATGAAATACTCGACCGCGCTATCCGGCAGAGCTGGACGAATGACGCTGCCGGTGGCTGTGGCCTTCGTTGGTGGAAGGAAGCCAGCATCCTCGTCGCTAACCGGCTCCTCGGTGGCTGCAGCCTGTTTCTGGGCAGCAGGTGCGGCATCGTCTGAAGCATCGCCCGCGCTGGCGGGAGTCGCTTTGGCAGGCTTCCGCACCTCGGCGAGCATGGCCTTCCGTTTGGGGTCCATGAGCGTCTTGATCTGGTCGCGACTGATCGGTCCACGGAGGTAGGACATGGTCCAGCGCACTTGGAAGATGGCGGGTTGATCTTCATGGACGTTGTTCATGAGGAAGATGCGGTTGCCTAAAGCCGAGAGCGTCTTCTCAATCGTGGCCCGGTCGAACTTCGCGTTCTGGGAGGTGGCTGCGCCTTCAAGGCCGTCCAGCACGCGCATCTTATCCCGCTCGGTCTGCAAGCGTCCCAGCCACCAGGTGCCGATGTTGGACAGCGCCTTGTAGTCCAAGTCCACGGGATTCTGCGTGGCCAGCAAGATACCGAGGCCGAATGCGCGGGCCTGCTTGAGCAGAATCATCATCGGCTTCTTTGATGGCGGATTGGCCGTGGGCGGAAGGTAGCCGTAGATTTCGTCCATGTAGAGCATGGCACGCAGGCTGGTGGTGCCGGATTGTGCGCGCATCCAACTGAGCATCTGCGTGAGGAGGAGGCTGACGAAGAACATGCGCTGCTGATCGCTCAGATGGGCGATGCTGAAGATGCTGACGCGCGGCTTGCCTTCCGGTGTGTAGAGCATCTTCGCGATGTCCAACGGCACACCTTGAAGCCAACTGGCGAAGCTGGGGGAGGCGATGAGGTTGTTCAACTTCATGGCCACTTCATTGCGCTTCTTCTCGTTCAAGAATTCATCCAGCGCGACGACGCCCACTTTCTTAAACGGCGGCTGTTGAACCATGCGGACGAGGTCTTCCAGAGTCACGTCCTGGCCCTTCTGCCAGCAGGTGCTGAAGATGGTCGAGACCAGAATATGCTCGGGCGAGTTTACCGGATCTCCTTCGATACCCGCGAGACTCAACAAGCTGCTCACACAGGTCTCGACGCGCTCGTTGAAGACTTCATCGTCTTCCAGCACTTCTGGGGCAGGTGCAGCGAGTGAGGCGACGATGCTGACGGGAATGCCGGCATTGCTGCCTGGCGTGAAGATATTGATATCCACTTTGGAACGCATCTGCTCGATCCGCGCGGCGCTTTGACCCCAGTCGCCGAGGCCCTTCGTCCAAAGCGCAGCTTGAGCGGCGGCGTAGTCTTCCGTGTTCTGGCCCATTTTTCGAGCGTCTTCTTCATTCACCCAAGGCTGGAATTCATCGCCGGCAAGATTTGGGAAGGTGAGGAGGAAGTTGGAAATATCTCCCTTTGGATCAATGGCGATCACGGGGATGCCGTCCATCGCGGCTTCCTCCAGCACGGCCAGACACAGACCCGTTTTCCCAGAGCCCGTCATGCCGAGCACGACGCCATGCGTGACGAGGTCTTTGGAATCATAGAGGACGAGGTCGTCATCCATCTGCTTCGATGCGACATCGTAGCCGCGACCGAGATAAAAACTGCCGAGCTGCTCGTAAACTTCCGGTTTGATTTCCATATGTGTAAGGGTTCAGCGGCTCTAAACCACAAAGGCGCTAAGACACAAAGAGAAAATGAAGGCGACATGCCTCACTGGGCCTATTTGCTGATTCAAGGGCGTGAAAAAGGCGCGGATGATTCATCCGCGCCTGACTAAGAATGAGGTGGCTTTATCAGGTCAAAGAGCCGCGAACTTACGGAGCAGTGCGTCTTTGGACTGCACACCGACGACCGTGTCCTTCACCTGACCATCCTTGAAGAACAAGAGCGTGGGCATTGCGCGGATATTGAACTGTGCGGCAATGGCTGGCTGGCTGTCCACATCCACTTTGGCGACTTTCAATGCGCCCGCTTTCTCCGTGGCGATCTGATCAAGGATCGGAGCCAGCATCCGGCAGGGGCCGCACCATTCAGCCCAGAAGTCCACGAGGACGGGGATGGTGGAGTTTTGAACTTCGGAAGCAAAGTTCGCATCCGTGAGGGTAAGGACATTTTCGCTGGCCATAGATATAATAGGTTGGAATAAGGATTACGCTGCATGGTGCCGATAGGACGCGCTGAATCAAATGGAAAGGCGGTGAAATCACTCGTCTCGCCAGCGAAAGGGCGCTGTGGAGTCACAGCGCCCTTTTCGTAAGGTCAATGATCGCCTATGAAGCGCGTTAGTTTCCGATCGAGTTCTTCGTGAGAATATTCAGCACGAGGATGGCGATGGAGAGAAGGAAGAGAACCCAGGATAAAACCATGATGTGAAGTCAGTTGGAGATTACTCGAACTTGCTGGAGACAGCGGCGAGCGTCTTGTTGAAGGTGGAGACATGGGAGCCATCGACCTGCTTTTCTTCCCACTTGGGATCGCTTGGTGGCGGCACCATGAGGGCGCTGGTTTCGCCTTCGTTAGCGAAAAACGCTTTGTCTGTCCCGAGAAGGCTCAGGGACATGACGATGACGGCGAGGATGGAGCAGAGCACGGCGAGCGGCATGAGGCCAGCTTCAGGGTCTTTCTCCTCGTAGATGGAATCCTGTTCCACCGCAGCTCTTTTCACAGGAGCACTCGGAGGAGTGATCTGCTGCTTGGCCATCGGGCTGGTCTGCTGGAGCTTGACGGTAGCCTTTGGAAGTTGGGCAGTCATTGCGCCAGCGCCTACTGCGGCTCCTTTAGCCATCGGCGCTGTGCCGCTACCTTTTGGTGCCGTGAGCGGCGGCTTCGGGGCGGCCAGAGGAACGGTGGTGGCACCAGCTTCCACGCGTGGTGGTGCACCGGGAGCGCTCGGCTTGGGAGCCATCGGACTCTTGGTCAAAGGAACGGTGGCCGCCGGAAGAGGTGGGCGTGGCGCGCCGGGAGCCGCAGGACGTGGGGCACCGGGTGATGGCGGTGCGCCGGGGCTTTTAGCTAGGGGAACAGTAGTTGGAGCAGGTGGCGGACCTGCAGGCCGTGGTGGAGCCAGGGAAGGTGCTGGCGGGCGTGGCGCTGCGGAAGGGGCGGGCATTGGCGTCGGAGCCAATGAAACCGGCACGGGTGTCGTGGCAGGTCTCGCCGCAGGTGGTGGCAGAGGGGCGCTCGGAAGCTGGATGGGCGAGGTCGCTTTGCTGGCTACTTGGACTGGACTGGTTACCGTCCGTGGAGGAATGGAGGTGCTAAGCGGCGTAACTGGCGAAGTGACACTACGTGGCGCGGGCGTGACCGAGGTGGTCATCGGGCGCGGCACCGGCGAGGTCATCGCGGAAGGAACTGGGGAAGTGAGTTCCTTCGGTTGGGTAACACCAGCACCGGGACGGGCACGCAAGGTGATGCGCACGGTCTCTTTCTTCAGCGGCACAGCGGCTGTTTTCGCTTGCGGCGATGGCGGCGGCGTAGGTTGTGTTTTGTTGTCGCTCATGGTTAAAAAATAGATGGCAGTTGAATCAACTCGACCATTAATTATAAAAAATCATTTAAGAGTTTTCAGTGCAAGGCGTCAATACCTTTCTCCCTAATGGGAAGAAGTTTCGCTTGCTACACATGAACCGCGCCACTACGGAGATTACCCATTTTATCTGTTATGAATGTTTTAGTCACTGGAGGCGCTGGGTTTATCGGGTCGCACACGGTTGAGCGACTGCTCTCCGATGGGCACCAAGTTTCAATCATCGATAATTTTAACGACTACTACGATCCCGCCATCAAACGCGAGAATATCCGTGCCGTTCTTGACCGTATTTCCGTCATCGAAGGAGACCTTCGGGATGCCGCAGTCGTTGAGCAAGCCTTTGCCGCAGGCGGTTTCGATGCCATCATCCACCTCGCCGCTCGTGCTGGTGTGCGGCCCTCCATTGAGCAACCTGAACTTTACATCGACACGAATATCAAGGGCACCTTCTACCTCTTGGAAGCCTGCAAGCGGCACAACGTGAAGAAGTTCGTCTTCGCCAGCAGCTCGTCCGTTTACGGCGTGAACAAGAAAGTCCCGTTCGCCGAGGAAGACCCGATTCTCCAAACCATCAGCCCGTATGCCATGACGAAGATGGCCGGCGAGCAGATGTGCTCTAACTACAGCGCCCTCTGCGACATCCGCACCGTTTGTCTGAGATTCTTCACCGTCTATGGCCCACGTCAGCGGCCTGACCTCGCCATCTCCAAGTTTACCAAGCTGATCCTCGAAGGCCAGCCCATCGACCGTTACGGTAAAGGCGACACCGCGCGTGATTACACCTTCATCAGCGACATCGTGGACGGCATTCTTGCCGCTCTCGGCTGGACGGAAAACACCGAAGCGCCTATGTGCAGCATCTTCAACCTCGGCGGCTCCCAGACCGTGAAGCTCAATGAACTCATTGATTCCATCGAGCGTGGTCTCGGCAAGAAAGCCACGATCAACGAAATGCCTGAGCAGCCCGGAGACGTGCCCCTGACCAGCGCCGATGTCAGCAAAGCGACAAAGCTCCTTCACTTCAAACCGACCACGCACATTGATACGGGCATCCCGAAATTCGTGGAGTGGTTCCTGGAGATGCGGAAGCTGGGATTGAGGTAAATCAAACTCGTCGCTTGGCGGTATTCATGCGTGGTGTTAAGTCAGCCTATGAATCCGTTGCCGCGCTCGGTTATTGAACTCACTCAAGCCCTTGTCCGCATCCCATCGGTGAACCCGGACGGTGAAGCGGGCACCGAGCACACAGGAGAGAAGGCTTGCGCGGAATTCGTCGGTGAATTTCTCCGGCAATGTGGCGCGCAGGTGGTGCTCGAAGAAATCCTGCCGGGGCGCCCGAATGTCATCGGACGCTTTGCCACGAACGCTGCTCCTGAGGGCAAAGCGAAGCCGCGCATCGTTTTCGCACCTCATACGGATACCGTGGGCGTGGTGGGCATGATCGTTGATCCTTTTGGCGGTGAAGTGCGCGATGGAAAAATCTGGGGGCGTGGCTCTTGCGATACCAAAGGACCGATGGCCGCGATGCTATGGGCCTTGTGGGAACTACGGGAGGAGATCGCGGATTTGCCGGTAGAAGTTCACTTTGCGGGCTTCATGTCGGAAGAGACCGCGCAGCATGGTTCGAGGCATTTTGCGAAGCATCACGGCGCGGATTATGCCTTTGCCATCATCGCTGAGCCGACCAGCTTGCAGACGGTCTTCAAGCACAAAGGCTGTCTCTGGGCGGACGTGGAAACCTTTGGTCTCGCGGTTCACGGCTCGCGCCCGGAACTCGGCCCCAATGCCATCATCCAGATGGCCAAGCTCATCAAAGCGCTCGATGCGGACTTCCGCAAACAGCTCACCGACGCAGGCGAAGACGAATGGCTCGGCAAGACCACGCTCAGTCTCGGTATGATCAAGGGCGGCTCCCGACCTAACATCACGGCGGACCACTGTCAGCTCACCGTGGATATTCGATTCAACCCCGCCATCGCCAAGCAAGGCGGACCGCTCGGGCTGTTGGAGTCGTTTGTGAAAGCGAACGATGCCACGGCGAAGGTGACTCCGCGCGGTGAGGCCTCGCCTTGTCTTGATACGCCTGCTGAGAATCCGTATGTGCAAAGTCTGGTCCAAGCAGGTGCTGCATTGACCGGCGCGCCATGGTTTTGCGATGCTGCGTTCCTCGCTGAAAGCGGTGTGCCCGCCGTGGCCATCGGACCGGGCAGCATTGCTCAAGCCCACACCGTGGATGAGTGGATTGAGATCAGTGAGCTGGAACGCGGCGCAGCGTTCTTCGTGGGATGGCTGCGGGGGCTCTGAGCCAGCACGGGTAAAATGCTCTTGGCAGCGCTAACGGTTGCAGGTAAGGTGAACGTGTTATGAGTGCCAGAGAAGTTATTCGTCTCATTGACGCCCTTCCTCAGCAAGAGCTGGATGAGGTGTTAGAGTTCTGCCAGACCAAGATGTTTGCGGCAAAGACGCAGGCTGAAGAATCAAGCATTAATGAGGAGCCTGTGCGGTATGCGTCTTTGGAACAAGTTAAGGATGTCGCAAATCGAGTGTTCTCGGTGAATGACGCACTTTTTCGTAAGCTCGCTCAATGAGTGCCGTCGAACCTGTTTTTCTGACTCGTGAGTCAGTGGACTATCTTCATGCAAAGTCTCTCTCGCTCTATGGTGGTATGGCTGGTGTGCGAGACGATGGCCTCGTAGAATCCTCCATTGG
>JANYJH010000194.1 GCA_025361865.1 Phragmitibacter sp. | reverse complement strand
AGAAGAGGCGCTTGAACATGGGCGTCATGCTAGCGGCAACTGAGAACTTTGGAAGCAAAACCTCTCCTATGAGTGGATCGGCAAAGGACGGATGGTTCCCCTAGGCCTCCCGCTCATCCGGCAGTAGCAGCGCCAATAGTGCCGCTGGCGCAAACAAGAAACCAGCGTAGAACAAGGCACTGCGGTAGTCGCCCACTTGACCCGCTTGGGTCAGGCCAAAGAAGATCGTTCCTGCTGCCGCGACGATGCGGCCAAAGTTATAGCAGAAGCCAGCGCCAGTCGTGCGCAGCAGGGTGGGGAAGAGCGGTGGCAGGCACATAGTGAAGAGCCCGAAGACGCCCTGACACAGGCCGATGAGCGCGAACCACGCCAGCGTGACCTCATAGCTCCACGTCTGCATGAAGCACAGATACATGCTGATAAAATAAGCGCCAAACATCAGCGCGATGGCCTTGCGGTAGCCCATGAACCAAGCCAGCGCGCCGCAGAAGTAGTTCCCGATCAGTGACCCGATCATCACCCAGAAGAGCGAGACAACGGCGACGTGATTCTTCACGGCATCACTCGATGAAGCGAACTCCGGCAGCGAGCGCACATGGCGTTGCTGCCAAAACATGAAGGCCCAATGCGCGGTCAAAGAAATAGCGCAGATGGAGAGCACGCGCCAGGTCACGCCCCGCACTTCAGGGCTGAACAAGGTCATGATGCCGGGCTTGTTCGTATCGTGCTGCGCCGCTTCCCACTCCTCCGTTTCAGGCACCGCCTTGCGAATCCACAGCGTGATGAGCGCTGGCAAAATGCCCACGAGAAAGATGAGCCGGTGGCTGCCATCATCCTCAAAGTAAAGTCCTGCGAGGCAAGCCAGCAACACCCCGCAGTTCACCGCGCATTGCAGGGTCGCCGCGATCCACGGACGCCAGTTCTTCGGCCACGTTTCGACCAACAACGAAGCGCCCACGGCCCATTCGCCGCCGATCCCCAGCGCGGCCAGGAAACGGAAGATCATGAGCTGCCACCAGTTCTGCGCAAAGGCCGACAAGCCCGTGAAACAGGCATAGGTAAGGATCGTGAAGACCAGTGCTTTTTGGCGTCCCAGCAGATCGCCGATCCGACCAAAGAACGCCCCACCGAAGGCCCAGCCCACGAGGAACGCCGCCTGAATGATGGAAGATTTGCTGCTCACCTCCTTGTCCGTGACCACGGTGTGCAACAGCGAAGCGACGAAGGGCGTGGCCACCAGCGTGTAGAGGTGCATGTCCAGCCCATCGAAGAGCCAGCCCAGCCAAGCCGCGAAGCCAGAGCGCACTTGTTGTCGGGAGAGATCGCGGAGACGGGTAACGGACTGGGACATGCAGCGGAGTGTGACGAAGCTAGGCTTGAAGGCAAGGCCTAACCCGAATTCCGAAGTGGCAGGCGCTTTCCATTCTCCGTCGCTCCTATGCTGGAGAGCCGCGCTCCATTCCCGGCCCCATCATCCGCGAAGCAAAGCAGCCATCTCCGCTCCGCGTGATGAGCGAGAGATCTGGCCAAAGCGGTCAGTGGCGCATTCAGAGTCGGCCTCGCTAGGAAATCGACTCAGCCTTGGGAACGGGATGAGAGTCATCGCGTTATTCGGTCGTCATTCCTCATAGTGAAACCCCGAGGCACGCCACGTATTGGGATGAACACCGCGCTCGGCGCACTCCCTAGCAGCACGCACGCATCACGCGCAACCTCCCACGCATCACGCGTAACCTCCCACGCATCACGCGTAACCCCCCACAAATCACCCGTCAGCACGGACGAATGACGTCTTGGCACTCATGGTCAGGACGATCGGCAGCCGCTTCTTCCGCTTGGCACCTTCCGCGTTCACTCCCTCCAGCTCCATTTCCAAGACCTGCCTACTATATAAGAAGACAAGCGCCTTCGAGGGCCTCGTTCTGCCTGCCAGCGCCATACATCGCCGTTCACCGCCTGATGGGGCAGGAGCCAAGCGCCGGAGGTTAGGCGCGAGATTGATTGAGCGCAGCGAGCCCTGCCGGAGGAGGCGGGCGAGTCAACAGTGCCATTTACGCAACACAGCGCGCAACTGACCCTCCAGTTCCCCTCTGCGCGGCGTCTCAAGCTGTTCGTTTTGGCGCATAATTCGGGGTAAACCTAACAGTTCAGCGTGTTTTGCACCCGTGTCCAAGGGAGCAAAAACAATAAAGTCGGGAAAAATTTGGCAAAACCAACAAAAGTGTCGGATATAAACCGAAACATGAACCAACGAACACTTTTGTTAGTGTTCCAACTGTTCGGCCAACCACAACACGCCATGTCGTTCAAATCACTCGATGATTACACCAAAGCCGATTGGCTAGCCCGGAACACACATGGTCCGATCACTTCTGACACCTTAATCTATAGAGTATTCAGGGTTGACTATCTACAACACGACCTGGATTCGGGCGTTCTGACGCTCGTGAATCCTTGCAACGAGACGCAGCAGGATAATCTCGAGAATCCCTTGAAGAAAGCGACCTTTAATGTCGAAGGGCGCAGCCACAATCTGTTTCGCCGCTTGATGTCTGAGTATTACACACAGTCATGGTCGCTGACAGAGCCTTCTTGGGGAGTCTTTGGACAGGGACAGGATACTGTGCGGTTGGCTTGCAAGGCTGCCACATTGTTAGATCGGTTATACGACGCTGACGATCCATTCGCGAGTCTTTACTACCACATGGCCATCGTTAGCTATCTTCCCTCGCACTCGATCACCGACAGAATGAACAATAGCCACTTCGAGTCATTTTTGGACAGTCAGGGTCTTGGCTTGCTTCGCACCGTCACAACGATTCGCTCAAACTTCTCCAGTGAGGATGAAGTCAGGCTGGTATATGTTCGGTCACCCAGAGACGACTATTCTCATCCACTGCGGCACAAAGTCCTTGGCTCAGAACGGGAGCTTTGCGCCCACCTCTTCGATTGGAGCGGAATCATATTAGACCACACTCTATGCCCGGCGAACACTGACGCAGCATCAGGACAGAGATTGGCCGAAACCATTTTGAAGAAGGCACATCCATGACCGAGTGTCCCAGCGAAACAAGGCCGGACAAAACGGATGCAGGCAACGGCTCGTATGGCATCTGTCGTGGCAGCAACGTCTTGCGCTCGCCGTCCGCCTGATTCAACTGTTAGGCGTTGCTAACCTGTCCCGAATTATGAAAACTATTCTGTCCTTTTTAACGTCGCTTCTACTTTCCTGTCTTGCGACGTTTGCTCATGACACCGCTCCGGCGATCGACAGTTCCGGTCTCAAAGTGCTCGTCTATTCCAATACGGGCTACTACCGCCACCTCGACATTCCGAAGATCAACCGCTGGCTGGTGCTCCTCGGGCACGAAAACGGTTTTGAAGTGGACATCACCGAGCATTGGAAAGACATGCGCGCCGCTGAGCTCAGCCGCTACGACGTGCTGGTGCTCAATAACGCCAACGAACTCGATCTCGTCCTGCCCGAAGAACAGCGCAAAGCAGTCGAAGAATGGTTCACCAAAGGCAAAAAAGGCATTGTCGGCCTCCATGCCGCGCTCGTCCACCAGACCAAGTGGCCTTGGCTGAGTCAGCTAGGCGGCTGCGATTTCAATAGCGATTCCGACTTCAGCAAAGCCAAGGTCATGATTGATCCTGGTGCTAATGATCACCCCGCCGTGAAAGGCGCGCCTTCCGAGTTTTGGGTCGAGGCCGACTGGACGAATCACGACCGCTCCGTCAGCAGCCTGCCGGGTTTCCAAGTGCTCATGCGCGTGGATGAAAGCACGTATGAACCCGTCCGCGATTATTTTAAGACTCGCAACGGCAAGCCCATGGGCAAGGATCACCCCATCGTCTGGACGAACCAAACCGCGGAGGGGGGCCGTTTCTTCTATACCGAATTTGGCCACGATTTGCGTTCTCTGAGCACGCCATTTGTCCGCAATCTTATCCTGGAAGCCATTCGCTGGGCCGCCAACAAACCTGCACCACCCTTGCAGCAGGCGAAGTGACAGAATGACAACAGCCGCGATGATAACGGTGGTTGGACGCTTCGCGGTCGAGGGGGGCTTGAACCTACTCCGTGGGGAACGCTTGGGGCCGCTTCTGCTCGGGCGCTTGTTACAGGGGCACGATTTATAGCGAGGATTCGATGGCCGCTGTTCCGGCGATGATGGGGGCTTTCCCGAAGGGCACCATGAACT
>JANYJH010000191.1 GCA_025361865.1 Phragmitibacter sp. | reverse complement strand
GCACAGCTTCGCTTCAGGCGTGCTGATTTGGGTGCTGATGGTGCCGCTCTTTCTCTGGTCAGATGTGCTCGATAGCGTGAAGACTCGTCGCCTCTATATCGGCGGTTGGATGATCATCTGCGTCGTGGTGATGGCCTTGTATTTTCATGGGCTGACCAATCAGGCCGAGCCGGAGTTCTCCTATCAACAAGGCCGCGAGGAAACTTTAACAAAACATCTCTCGGCCTTCCTCAGTCACCCGCTGGCCAGTAGCCAATTCAGCCTGATGTTCGCCGGATCGCTGCTGGGTCGGGGCAGCTTCACGGATCTGAAGGACGCCACTCTCGGGATGGGCCTTTTTTTGACCGCTGTGGTCATCGGAGCTGCGGTGATCGGCCTGCGTAACTTTAAGGATAAGCCTCTGCTCTCACGGCTTCTCCCTTGGATTATCCTTGGGCTCTACACGCTGGCGACAGGAGCGATGGTGGCGATGGGCCGCATCTGGGCGAGCCTGAATTTCGATGGCGCACTCTGGAACCGCTACACGACTCATGCCGTGCCGCTGACCCTCGCCGCCGCGATGCTCATCTTCATCATCGCCCATGAGTTCTGGCAACGACGCGAGGACTGGCGCAACGCCTTGATCTTCGGCCAAGCCGGATTGCTGGGAGGCTTCATCGCCGTTCTTCTAGCAGGCTGGAGCTACGGCTTTCAGCACGCAGAGATGTGGTGGTCCTCGCGGTTGCGAGACGCTACCAGCCAGCTCTTTGCCCGCGTCCTGCCCTATAAACAGATGCAAGGACCAGTGACGGGTAACTTAAAATTCGCCCAGCGCATGGATGACATCGGCCTGTTGAAACCAAAGATGCTGCGGACGCTGCGCTTGGATAATTTTCAGATCAACCACAAGATGTTAAGCGAACACACGGCGGCGATGGATGACATCCAAAAGTTTCCCGGTGCCGTGCTCCAAGCTCAAGGCCACGCCTACATGCCCGGTCAGGCCAGAGTGGCCGATGGCGTGCTGCTGACCTACAAGGATGACAAGGAGGACTGGATTATCTTCTACCTCGCACAAGTCAGTCAGGCTCCGCTCTATCTCCGCAACGTGCTGTCTGTTGACTCCCAATTCATTCATCAACCCTTTAAGAGCGTTCACAAAGGATACGCCTTCTTCACGGCCAATTTTGACGCCACCATGCTGCCTGATCGGGATTGCGAGATCGCAGCGTGGACCGTTGATTTTAAAAGGAACAGCGTCTCCCCGATGGGTGATCGTTTCCGCTGGAAAGCTAACCGCGAGAAAGCCGTGGAGGTCCTCCACACGGATGAGAAGTCAGCGAAGAAGTAGCCGTCTTTTCGTTAGCGCTTGGCCACTGTTGAGCCCGTGGGGACCATGATCTCATCACCTGATCGCAGCTTGGATGACTCGTCGAGGTGATTGTATTCACGGACCTTTTTGGGGCTTGTGTGAAAGGCTTCCGCAATCGTTTCCACCGTCTCTCCATTGCTTACGATGTAGGAGCGGATGACGTGATTGGCCGGAGGCGTGTCAGTCGCAGCTTCCTGCTTGATTGCAGGCTTCGACATTGGTTTGGCCTCAGCCGTTTCCGCCTTGGGCTTAGCTGGAGCTTCTTTGGTTGGAGCCTTTTTCTCGGACTTATCTGACTTGCTCGCAATCGGGCGCTCATTGGTTGTTTCCGGCTTATTCTTCGCGACGGGTTGGGTGGCTTTAACTTTCTCCACCGTTTGCGGAGCAGGACGTGAACCAGGCAATTTTAAGATCAATCCTTCATAGAGCCGCTCGGGCTTGATCGTAGGATTTGCCGCCATCAGATCATCGGTTTTCACGCCCTGTTTCTTCGCGATCGAACTATAGGTTTCGTTTTCACGAACGATATAGGTTTGCTTGCTGCTAGGCGTGGCTTTGGTCTCTGCTGCAACCGTGGCTTTTTCGCTCGGAAGGTTGAGTTTCGTGCCCGCACGAAGCTTGTCAGGATCGACTTTGGGATTGGCCTTTTGCAAGACAGCCACGCTCACCTCATGGAAGCGCGCGATTCCTTTGAATGTCTCGCCCTGCTCCACGATGTGGATATTGCTCCCCAGGGAACCGCCAGTGGAGGGCCCGATGGCGCGAGGAATCTTCAACGTGCTGCCATCTTTCACACGGTTGCTGTCCATGTGGTTTAAATCCATGATCTCACCAGCGCTGGTGTTGTAATCCATCGCGATGCTCCAAAGCGTTTCTCCTTTGCGAACCTTGTGCGTTTCGTAGGCAGAATCGCTGTTGTGCTGCACGCTCGGCTTAGGCTCTTTTTCCTTAGCAGCCGTGCTGCGGGCCGATAATGGGGTAGCGCTAAAAACTCCCAAGGAAAGGACGAGGAGTCCACAGATGCGTGTAAGGTGGGGATTCATGGTTTATTTTTAGTATTTTAATTGTTAAGTTCAATGTAATTTTTAAAATTTCTGCTATAAGCTAGGCTCACCGCAATGCCTGCATGAGCACTCTCGGCACTTTTAGATCCCTTCTAAGCATGGGCGCACTCTTTGGAGCGGTGCTGTGCTTTCTGGAAGTGCCACTGGTTTTCGAACATCAGATCGACTCCGATAGCGTGCCGCCTTATGCTTGGCTGAATGATCTGAAGCGCTGCCTCGTGGTCATTGACGCGGGTCACGGCGGTAAAGATGGAGGCACGGCAGGGCACGGACTTCAGGAGAAAAACGTCACTCTGGACCTAGCCAAGCGCGTAGAAAAGCAGCTCATCGAACGCGGCGTGAAGGTTAGCATGACGCGCAGTGCGGACGAGTTTCTTGAGCTTGATGAGCGGTGCGACATCGCGAACAACATCAGCGCGGATGCTTTTTTGAGCCTTCATCTCAATGCCTCGCTCGCGCCTGAACCGAACGGAATCGAAACCTACTTCAGTTCCAAGAGAACGCTGGGGGACATCACGGCACTTCGCAAAAAGCTCTCCCTGCCAGCCGAGTCTGAGTTCCATGATCAACGTAACGTCTTCCTCGCGGAGGCCTTGCATCGCCGGTCTTGCCGCGCCACCGAAGCCGAAGATCGCGGCGTTCGGGACAGCAATTTCATCGTCGTGATGCACACTGTTTGCCCAGCCGTGCTCATTGAATGCGGCTACCTCACAAATGTGGCCGAGGCTGAAAATCTGAAGGGAACAGCTTACAAGGATAAGCTCGCGCGGGCCATCGCGGACGGCCTTTGTCACTACCTCAGAGCGACCCAACTCAATCCCCAGCGCGGGATTATTATTGGCGCGGCTCCGAAGCCCAATGGGGTCGCACCCGCCGCTGAAAAGCCTGACTGAGCAAACAATCGTTTACTCGCCAAACATCATCGCTAGCATGTGGGCCTGATGAGCAGCCAAGCGGTCAATCCATCCCACCAAGCGCTGCGAGAGATCGCGTGGGGATTCGTTTTGGCCATCGCGTTATCCCTCATCACCTGGGCGCTGTTTGCCACGGTTCGCTATCAGTGGCGCTGGGATGCGCTGTGGGATTATCGCTTCTTGATCGCTCACGGCTGGATGATGACCATGCTGATTTCTGCGGGTGCTTTAGTTTTGAGTATTGCACTCGGTCTGGCCCTGATGATGGGACAACGCAGCCCGTGGATTCCCGTGCGGCTGTTCAGTCGCGGCTATGTGGAGATCGTTCGTGGCACTCCTTTGCTGGTGCAGTTATTGATCGGTTATTACATCATCGCGAACGCCCTACACATCAACCAAGCGGTGCTCGTGGGCATCGTCTTGCTGGCTTCCTTTGAGGGTGCTTATCTCTCGGAAATCTTTCGCGGCGCGCTGGAATCCATCGGTGCATCGCAGATCGAGGCGGCACGCGCGGTGGGCTTTGATCGGGCGCAGATGTATCGCTACGTGATCTTTCCTCAGGCTCTCCGCCGCGCCCTTCCCGGCACTGCGGGTCAAATGGGCGCGCTCATCAAGGACTCCTCCCTGCTCTCCGTGATCAGCATTGAGGAAGTCACTCAAGCCGTGAAGATGACCAACGCGCAAGCCTACATCGCACTCGAAGGCTTCATCCCGCTCGCCGTGCTTTACCTCGCGCTGACCCTGCCTCTCTCGTGGTGGGCGCGCCGTTTGGAAGCACGATTCAAGTTCGATACTTAGACGGAATGCAACTCACGGCCCACCATCTCACGAAGCGCTATGGCGAGCACCTTGCCCTGAATGGCGCGTGCTTTGACACGCCTGCGGACGTGCGTTCCGTGGTCTTGCTCGGCCCGTCAGGAAGCGGTAAATCCACGTTGCTGCGCGTGCTTGGTTCCTTGCTTCTACCCGAGAGTGGCGGGCTTTCCATTGATGGCAATCCATTGTCCACTGACGAAGCGGCAGCCCTGCAACAGCGGCGCGGGAACGGCTTCGTCTTCCAAGGCTTCAACCTCTTCCCGCATCTCACCGCATTGGAAAACGTCGCCCTGCCGCTCAGAGTCGTGCATGGGTGTTCTGACGATGAAGCGCGGCAGAGAGCCATCGAAGTGCTGGAGCGTTTCGGCATGGGGCCGCACCGTGAGAAGCGCCCTGCCGAGATGAGCGGTGGCCAGCAACAGCGCGTGGCCTTGGCCCGAGCCATCGCCTCCAAACCGAAGCTGCTGCTGCTGGACGAGCCGACCTCCGCCTTGGACCCGATGATGACTCAGGAAGTTCTCGATCTCATTCGCGAGCTGGCTGAGGCCGGGCAGCAAATCGTGCTCTCCACTCACGAGATCAGCTTTGCGAAAAAGGTCGCGGATTGGGTCGTGTTTCTGGATCACGGAAAAGTGATCGAATCCTCACCCGCGAAGGAGTTCTTTGAGCATCCGCGCAGTGACTTGGCCCAGCAGTTTTTGGAAGCCCTCACGCGCTATCGGTGAGCCTTACCTTATGAATACCTCCCACTCCCCTCGCCCTTGGATCATCGCCGAGACCAACTGGAAACAGGTCAAGGCTACGAAGTATGAAGTCGCCGTCCTGCCGATGGGCGCAACGGAAGCGCACAACTGGCATCTGCCTTACGGGACGGACAGCTATCAAAACGACGGCCTCTGCGCTGAAGCGGGCCGCATCGCTTGGGAAGCAGGCGCACAGGTCGCCATCCTGCCGAACATCCCCTTCGGCGTGCAGACGGGTCAGCTCGACATCCCCTTTTGCATCAACATGAATCCTAGCACGCAGTTCATGGTCCTGAACGATGTCATCGCCTCGCTCGCTGGCGTGGGCATCCCAAAGCTCGTCGTCTTCAACGGCCACGGCGGAAACGACTTCAAACAGATGCTCCGCGAGCTTCAGGCGAAGTGGCCGCAAGTCTTCCTTAGCACCGTTTTCTGGCCGAACATGGACTCAGGAAAAGACATCTTCACCCTCCTCGGTGATCACGCGGATGAACGCGAAACCAGCCTCATGCTGCACTTCCATCCCGAGCTGGTTTTGCCAAAAGAGGACTGGGGTGCTGGCCATACGCATCCCCCGCGTTTGCAAGCTCTGAAGGAACGCTGGGCTTGGGCGCAACGGGCTTGGACTCAGGCCACGGATGACACTGGCGCAGGTGATCCACAGCATTCCACTGCTGAAAAAGGTGCCCATTATGCAGCGGCGCTTTCAGCGAAACTGGCCAGCTATCTCATCGAACTGGCCGCTGCTGATACTGGCCATCTCTATGATTCAACAAGGTGACTGACATCCATTGAAAGAACCCTTCCCGCAACTAAGTAGAATTTTCGCTCCGAAATACATCCAAATCATGATACCCAATCAACACGATACCCGTCGCGGCTTCCTCCGCAAAACCGCTGCCGCTACAGGCAGCATCTTCGTTCCCAATCTCCTCTTCGCTCAAGAAGGCGCGGCCAAGAAAATCAACGTCGCTGGCGTCGGTTGCGGTGGTAAAGGTGAGTCGGACATCGGTGGTGCCGCGCAAGGCGCGAACATCGTCGCTTTCTGTGATGTGGACAGCGACCGTCTGGCGAAGGCTTTGACGAAGTATCCTGATGCCAAAGGCTTCTCCAACTTCCGCGAGATGTTTGAAGCAATGGGCGACAAGATCGACATGGTAACCGTCTCCACCCCTGACCACGCGCACTTTCCAGCCGCGATGGAAGCCATCAAGCGTGGCAAGCACGTCTGCGTGCAGAAGCCCCTCGTGAACCGCATCTGGGAAGCCAACCAGCTTCATGAAGCCGCGAAGAAAAAGGGCGTCAAAACGAACATGGGCAACCAAGGCCACACTGGCGAAGGCATCCGTCTTCTGAAGGAGTGGGTCAGCGCAGGCATCGTCGGCAACGTCAAAGAAATCCACGTTTGGACCAACCGTCCGATCTGGCCCCAAGGCAATGCCGCCAAAGAAAAGATCAAGAGCAAGGAAGCTCCCGCCCATCTGAACTGGACTAACTGGCAGGCCGCAACGCCTGAAGTCCCTTACCTCGACGGACTCCATCCCTTCGCCTGGCGCGGTCATCGCGAATACGGCGCTGGTGCGATGGGAGACATGGGCTGCCACATCATGGACGGTCCCTTCTGGAGCTGCGAACTCGGCGAACCTTACAAGATGGAAGCCGAATGCGATGAACTCACGGACATCACTTGGCCTAAAGGCTCCCACGTTGTTCTCTACTTCAAGACCGCGAAATACGGCGAAGTGAAGCTCCACTGGTATGAAGGTGGTCGCAAGCCTGAGCGGCCCGCCGATCTCGAAGCAGATCGTGATTGGAACAAGATGATCGGCGGCTTCCTCATCGTTGGCGAAGAAGGCACGATCCTGAACACGGATGACTATTGCGGCAGCCCCCGCTTGATTCCCGAAACCAAATTCACCGTCTTCCGCACGAACAAGCTCCCTGCGAAGACCCTTGAGCGCAGCCTTGCTCCGGGCAACCCACAGCTTGAACTGGTGAAGTCCATCGAACAGGATAAGATCTGTGGATCGAACTTCGACTACTCCGTGCCGCTGACGAAGCTTTGTCTCCTGGGCAATCTCGCCATCGCCACTCCCGGCAAAGTGCTGGAATGGGACAGCGCCACGCAGACCGTGAAGAATGACGCTGAAGCCAGCAAGTTCATCAAACGCGCTGCCTACCGTCAAGGCTGGGACTACAGCGCTGACAAGATCTAACCGGACTTAACGTCTCTGATCAAGGCATCCCGTTCACGCGGGATGCCTTTTTTGTTGCCTCCGTAGCTGCCTTCGTATGAAGGTGGAAAGCTAGAAGTTCCTTTGCGGTAAATCCCCCCTCAACGACAACTCAGGCACATCAGCAAAGTGCTTGTCAGGAGAAACCAGTGTGGCTCGCACCCTCAAGGCACAGGCTGCGATGGCCAAATCCGTCGCGGGTGGCCACTTGCCCATCCGTCCCATTTCCCAGCCGAGTTCGCTGACATGTCGCCAGAGTTTCGGGTCCGTCGGCACTTCAGGAACGATGTCAAAGAACGCCACCATATCCTTATAAACCTTGGGGCTCTTGATACCGCGCAGAACCTCAGCCCTCACCACCCCGCAGTTATAGAGTTCACCCGAGAGCAGAAAGGGCAGAAGCACCTGCCGCACGTCCTTACCTGCGCGTAGGATGTCTATATAGACCGCTGAATCGACGAGATAAGGCATGGCTATTTCTTCGTTCTTTTAGGTTTGTCGTAAGTTACTTTCTGCCGCCTGATACTGAGAATGTCATACGCAGGATACACGGATTCCTTGATAGTAGCAGCATCCCAAGGATGGGCCGCGATATGGTTCATGACGGCGATTTTCTCCGCTTCCGTCAAAGCCCAGTCAATGGCCTCCTTCCTGGTTTTAATCCCCATCGAAGCCATGATCCTGTCGAGCTTGGCCTCGTCAATTTCCACGGTGGTCTTGGACATGTTCGCTTTCATATGGGTGACGATATGGCCGTGCCACCCATTATTCAAACCATAATCCTTTTAAAATGAACCGCATTCATGGACGCCATGTGGATTCCCCCTGCGATGATTGGTTGACGAATGCCTTGGCCGCGACGCAAATACCTCTTCCATTTTACATCTCCCAGCATGTCCAAGCCCAACACCCTTCCGCCGCTTCACAGCCCACACGATCTCGAACGCGTGCTGGAGTTCGAGTTCGTCCGTGCCACGGAGAATGCCGCGTTGCAGGCCATCCATTGGCTGGGTCGCGGTGAAAAAGAGAAGGCCGATGCGGCAGCCTGCGCGGCCATTGCAGGCGTCTTCGATATCCTCGACATCAAGGGCGAAGTCGTCATCGGTGAAGGCATTAAAGATGAAGCGCCCGGTATCTTCGTGGGTGAGCACCTCGGCACTTGGCGTGAAGGCGCACCGCGCTTTGACATCGCGATGGACCCCATTGATGGCACGACGAACATCGCCAAAGGTCTGCCCAACAGCATCTCCGTCATCGCCGCTGCACAGATCCCTGATGGGGCACCGCACGCGATGCACAACCTGCCGAGCTACTACGCGCACAAGATCGCTTACGGCCCCGCCGTGAAGAAGGCGCTGGCTGAGAAGGGTAACTTTGACTTCCTCGACATGCCTTTGAAGGAAGTGCTGAAGTTCGTCGCCGCAGCGCTCGATAAGCGCGTGAATGAACTCGTCGTCGTGACGATGGATCGTCCGCGCCATAATGACATTCTCCGCGAAGTCCGTCAGGCAGGCTCCGCGTTGCGTATGATCTCGGATGGCGACATCACCGCCGCCGTAGCCCCTTCCATGCCGAACTCCGGCGTGGATCTCTACATCGGCATGGGTGGTTCACCGGAAGGCATTCTGGCTGCCGCAGCCTTGAAATGTCTCGGTGGCGACATGCAACTCCGCATGTGGTTCAACATGGAGAAGCATCTCCAACACTACAACGAAGTCGCTGATGCCGTTTCCAAAGAAGACCTCACGCGCGTCTTCCGTGTGGATGATCTGGTGATCGGTGAAAGCGCCCTCTTCTGCGCCACGGGCATTAGCGATAGTGCCCTGCTTCCCGGCGTGAAACTCATCGGTCACAAAGCAGAAACTCACTCCGTTCTCATGCGCTCCCGAAGCGGCACCGTCCGGCACATCCAAGCCATGCATCAGATGGATCGGAAGATCGTTCCCTTGCGCGAAAGCTTCGTGAAGCTTTCGCAGTAGCAACCTCGCGGTTCAGACGAAACACTCCCCTACTCCTTAGTAGCAGGCGGATTCGTGGCATAACGCAGGTCTGCGAGATCATCGCCTTCCGGCCCGGCGATATCGATGGAAAACTGCCACTGCCATTGGATGAAGGTGCTCTTGAAGAAGAGCAGATTCCAACCGCTCTTCAGCATCGCGGCTGAGGTCACCTTGTGGCTAGGCTCGCCCATGAGCTTGCCTTCATAGGCCGTCTTGCCGTTGAGCCAGACGCCGAGGCTGTAGGTTCCTGCAAAGGCCTGTGTGCCGAGGTTCAGGCTCACGAGACGTTCCTTGTCGCTATGAATCCAGCGCGCACCGTAGGCCTGCTGACGATGCTTGAAGAAGACCACGCCGGCCATGTCCACGCTGCCGGGCCGGTTCAATCCGGTGTAATCAGGACTGGCCACCTGAAGCGACCAAGGCGCTGGATCGCCCACAGGGAAAGGCACGGGAGCGGTGAGGCCTTCGCCTTTGGCCAAGGTTTCATCCGTTGGCTGACGGTCCTTCTCGGGATCATAGGTGGTGTTTTGGAACCAGCCTGATCCTTTGCCATCGCCCACGGAGATGCGCCATCCGGCGGGGATCGTGATGAGTTGCTCACGGGATTCAGCGCCGCTCGTGGCGGTGAGCTTGATCGTGTTTTCGGCGTGATCCAGCGGCCCGCTGAACTCGAACTGGCCCTTGGCGGCGCTCAGATTTTCGGGGCTGGCTTTCCATCCGGGAGGCAGCATCGGCTTCACCAACGGAGGCGTCTGCGCCGTGTTGGAAGTCCATTGATACTGCACCGTGAAATGCTGAATCTCGTCATCAGGCGAGCCCGCTGATCTCGTCAAAGTGTAGGCCAGTGTGGGCAGCTTATCGGCAGTCGGTTGATACAGCTTCGTGTGCTCCTCGAGAAGCTTGGCTGCGGCGGCTTCTTCACCGAACCCACGCAACATCCCGACAGCGATCGCTAGGTGGCCAGCGCCGTTCGGATGCACGAAGTCGCCTGTAATATGGAAGTTCGACTGCGTGGCCCGCCCGAGCGACTGGACTTCATACGAGGCTTCGTTCGTCGGCAGCAGAAGGAAGTGCTTCTCCTTCGCCAGTTTCACGAGCCGTCGATTCAGCTCCGCCAAGACCTGATTCTTCGGCGAGGCAGGATCTTCGGTGCAAGGCGTCACCGTCGCCAAGGCCACGACTCGGGGATGACTCCGCGCGCTGATCGCTTCGATGAGTTCGCTGTAACGCGTGATCCAGGCATCGAAGTCAGCCGGATCGTTCTTCAAACTCGGCGAGAGCACATCATTCATGCCCAGCATGACGACCAGGATTTCCGAGCCTGCATCGAGGGTTTTACCAACGTCGGTTTCCTTCACATCCAGCGCGAGCGGCTCCGTGCGGCTCCGCTTCTCGAAGCCCAACCAAGCACCGACCGTGGAACCACTGCCGCCAACGCCGATGAGCACCGGTTTGGCCTCCGGTCGTGTGAGGCTCAGCCCTTCGCCGATCATGGCCACCCATCCGCCTTTGCCGCCCTTCGTTCCCTGCGCCGTGATGCTGTCACCGATGAAGATGATGCGGTCGGTGTCCTTGATCACCGCCTCGCGCGGAGTTTCTGCGATAGCGCAAACCGTTGGCAAGACGGCCAAAGCCATCCACTGAAGAAGACGAGTAGGAATCATGAGAGAGGTCTTGAAGAAGGAGGTATCCCGTCCTGAAAGGACGAAAGTGATTAGCCGGTCGGTGCAGCGAAGAACGAGCGGAACCACCGATAGAGAGATCCGCAACCCGTGCTCCGGCAGGAGCGCGAGAAAGGTCCAGAATCAACCACCCATAAACCCGCAAGCTCACGCCAAAGGACGCCTTGGAGAAACGCCGATGCTTACTTCGCGCTCTTGATCGCCGCATTGATCTGCTCCGTGATCAAGGCATCAATCGAGACCTTGCGGCTCGCGGCCAGCGCTTCGAGCGCTTCCATTTGGTCGAAGCTGATCTTCACCTTGGAGGTCAAGGACACGGCATCTGGAAGCGCGCGCCATTTCGTGTTCGCCGCCGCGAGCTGAGCCGCATCCAGGCCCATCGCTTTCAGGACACCACGGGCCATCATTTGATTGCCCAGGTAGTTCATGTGGACCCCATCCGTAGTCAGCGGGTGCGTGTTTCCGGCGGCCTTCAGCGCGGCCTGTTCCGCCGCCATCTCCGCATTGAGATCCGCCAGCGGGAGCTTGCGCTCCTTCGCGAGCGTGCGCAGGAAGGCATTGTAGTCGGCCAGCTTCACATTGTTCGGATTGTCGAGCGGCAGTTGGATCTGGGTCGAGGTCAGGATGATGACCTTCACGCCCGCCTTCTCACAGCGATCCACGATCTCCGTGATGTTCTTCTTGTAGTCTTCGAGGGGCACGCCATTCGCGCCGTGCCAC
>JANYJH010000133.1 GCA_025361865.1 Phragmitibacter sp. | reverse complement strand
ACGTGCCTCTCGGAACCACCAACCGTGGGTTAAAACCCACGGCTACCGTCCATTGTCGCTACGCGACAGAATTCCTGCCATTTCTGTGGTGGCGGCGATGCGTTATTCGTGCTTGAACAACTCTAACGGGACCTGCTTCGGGTAGTAGAACGGAAGTGCCCGAGAGCGAGTCCATTACATGACGCCGCCTGAAGTTCCCTGTGGCTTGTGTAGCGTCGGGCTCCTTTTCCAATCAAATAGCGCGCAGAATCACTCGCCCCCCAAACCTCCTTCTCCGGCCATGCGCCCCGGACCTGAAATCTCCCCGTAACATCTGCCCGCTCGGAGCGTTTTCTTTTGCCAATTCACTCCGATCCTACTAAAACCAAAGCGCATGAAATTACGTTCCCTCTTTGCTATCACCGCTGCGGCAGCTTTTGCCGCTCCACTCCTTGCTGCTGACGCTCCTAAGCCTCTGCGCGTCCTCATCGTCGCGGGTGGCTGCTGCCATGATTATGACAAGCAACGCCACATCCTCGCCGAAGGCATCAGTGCCCGCGCGAATGTGGAAGTGGAAATCGCTTACAGCCCGGAGAAGGGCACGAAGCCTACCTTTGACTGCTACAACGGCGCTGATTGGGGCAAGAAATATGATGTGGTCATCCACGATGAATGCGCTGCGGACATCAAAGATCCCGCCGTGGTGGAAAACATCCTCCAGGCCCATCGCGCGGGCCTTCCCGCAGTGAACCTCCACTGCGCCATGCACTGCTACCGCTGGGGCAACTACCAGACGCCAGTGAAGGTCGGCGACGAGAACTCCCACTGGTATGAAATGCTCGGCTTGCAATCGACTGGCCACGGCCCGCAGGAACCCATCGCCATCAGCTTTGTGGATAAGGAAAGCCCGATTGTAAAAGGCTTCGCTGATTGGACCACCATGAAGGAAGAACTCTACAACAACATCCAGATCATCTCCGCGCATCCCCTCGCGAAGGGTAAGCAGATCGTTCATGCGAAGTCTAAGGACAAGGACGGCAAGGAAGTGATCACCGACAAGGAAGTGGAAACCGTCGTCGTTTGGACCAACGAATTCGGCCCAAACAAAACCCGCACCTTCAGCACCACCATCGGTCATAACAACGCCACCGTAGAAGACGCGAAGTATCTGGACCTCGTCACACGCGGTCTCCTCTGGGCCACTGGCAAGCTCGGTGAAGATGGCAAGCCTGTCGCTGGCTACGAAGCAAAGACGAAATAATAGTCATTAAGCAACTGACACTGAGGCACAAAGTTTCATCGCGCCGCGTCCCTTGAGCTTTGTGCCTTTTGCCCATCCCGATTCCTGATTACTGGCTACTGACTACCGCTCAGCCCCATGAAACGCCTTCTTGCACTTCTCGTCCTTACCGCCTTCTCGTTTTCCGCTCACGCAGAAGACACTAAGCCGCTTAAAGTCCTCATGGTCTGCGGCGGTTGTTGCCATGACTACGAAAACCAGAAGCACATCCTCGCAGAAGGCATCAGCGCCCGTGCGAATGTGGAGTTCACCATCGTGCATGAGGAAACCGAGGATGGCAAAAAGGGGAAGGATCACAAGATCAGCATCTATTCCAATCCTGATTGGGCTAAGGGCTACGACCTCATTCTGCATAACGAATGCTTCGGTGCCGTCGTGGATGTGCCGTTTGTGGAAGGCATCGCGAAGCCCCATTTTGAGGGCGTTCCCGCTGTGGTGCTGCATTGCTCCACGCACAGTTACCGGATGGCGGCCACGGATGAATGGCGCAAGATGATCGGCCAGAAAAGCATGAGCCATGAGAAGAACCGCGATCTTCATGTGAAGAATATCAAGCCCGAGCATCCCGTAATGAAAGGCTTCCCGATGGAGTGGCTGGACAAGGCCGATGAACTCTACAAGAACGAAGTGCTCTATGATAACTTCGTCCCACTCGCGAAAGCCTACGGCGAAGACACGAAGATGGATCACAATCTCATCTGGGTAAACACCTACGGTGCCGCCAAGGTCTTCGGCACCACGATGGGTCATAGCAATGCCACCATGCAAGACCCGGTGTATCTCGATCTCGTCACGCGTGGTTTATTGTGGGCCTGTGGCAAGCTCACGGATGACGGCAAGCCCGTCGCCGGATATGAGGCGAAGCAGAAGTAAGTGATTCTGCGGGGTGGCAGTGTATCAATGCGCATGAAAACCCCGAAAATCCTCGCCTTTGCTGGAAGCACCCGCTCCGGCTCCTACAATAAAACGCTGATAAAAATCGCCGCTGAAGCTGCTAGCTCAGCAGATGCGGAGGTCACGGTGATTGATCTTCGTGATTTTCCTCTGCCACTCTTCGATCAGGATCTCGAAGCGGAGAGTGGCTTGCCGGAGAATGCGAAGAAGCTCAAGGCACTCATGCGTGCGCATGACGGTTTCCTCATTGCTTCACCCGAATACAACAGCTCCGTCACTCCCGTGTTGAAGAATGTCATAGACTGGACTTCGCGTCCTGAGTCTGATGATGAACCTACGCTCGTAGCTTACCGTGGGAAAACAGCAGCCTTGCTCAGTGCCTCACCCGGCGGCCTCGGTGGGCTTCGCGGACTGGTGCATCTGCGCTCGATCCTTGGCAATATCGGCGTCATCGTGCTGCCCGATCAAGTGGCGATCTCCGCTGCCTATGAAGCCTTCGATGAGTCCGGTCACCTCAAGGACAAACGCAAGGCGAAGCAGGTTGAAGGCATCGCTCAAGGTCTCGCAGCGTTTCTGGTGAAGCATGCATCTTAGATTCAAGACTGAAAGATAGAAGACACAAGAGGGGAGTAATCCCCAGCTTGGATGAAGGGTCCGGTCTTTCGTCTTCTAATCTTGTGTCTTGAGTCTCCTGAAGAACATGTGCGCCGTCTCGCTGGTTCTCGCTGCCAGCGCTTCCAGACTGACGCCGCGCAAGTTCGCGACGAACGCTGCCGTCTTGGCGACATACGCGGGCTCGTTTCTTTGTCCGCGATGAGGCATCGGGGCCAGATAGGGGCAGTCGGTTTCCAACATGAAGCCGTCATCAGGCATGGCCTTGGCGCAGTCTTGAATGATCTGTCCGTTCTTGAACGTGACGATGCCCGTGAAGCTCACGAGATGCCCTTGTTGAATCAGTGGCAGGGCTTGTTCAGCGGTGCCGGTGAAGCAATGAAAGACGCCGCGCAGTTTTCCTGACCAGGGTAGAACTTGAGCGGTGAGGTCGTCGAAGCTCTCCCGATTATGCAGCACGACATTCAGCTTCAATTCAGCGGCGAGTCCTAGTTGCGCGTTCAAGACGAAAGCCTGATGCGCCTTCCAAGCCTCCAAAGTAAAACCTTCCGGCGGCTGGTGGTAGTAGTCCAAACCGATCTCACCAATGCCTACGACCTTCGGGTGTTCCGCCAGGCTCCGCAGTTCATCAATGAAGGATTCGTCCTTTACCGAATCAGCATCGCAAGGATGCACGCCAATCGTGGCTTCGACTTCGGGATAAGTCTCGGCGATCTCAATGACCCGCCTGGCATCTTCCATCGTCGTGCCCACGCAGATGATCCGCGTCAAGCCAGCCTCACGCGCACGAGCGATGATGGCTGGCAGGTCGTTGATGAACTGCTTGGAAGCGAGATGAGCGTGAGTATCTGTCAGCATTTTGGATTTTGGGTTTTCGATTTTGAATTGCTGATCTTAAGACGCTTGGTCTTGATGGATGCGACGACCATCTTCAGAACCGATTCCATTTCGTTGTAGAGGGCTGCGATTTTTTCACTCGTGGTATTTCCCGACTTCGCGAGCAATCTCAGCCAAAAAAGGCTCTCGTCCGATTCCTCTTCAACAATTCCTAATTTGTTCACGAAATCAGCATCTGAACGGGCGCGGCAGGCAGATCTGTAATTCGCGGCCACAGAGGTTCCTGATCGCAAAAGCTATCTGCCAATCACACGACAGGTTTCGTTACGAGGGAGTGTTTCAACAAAACGAATGATACCGAGTGCAAGGTCTTCTGTTTTGTTCTTGAACTCGGATTCAGTCATTTGGATTTTGGGTTTTAGGTTTTAGGTTTTAGGTTTTGGATTGCCCTGAATGATTAGGGGCTAGAGACACGGAATCGTCGAATCGGATAATCCGAAATCCAAAACCGAAAATCCAAAATCAAGGCCTCGTCTCCGGCGGCAAGTCCCAGGCCGTAAGCCATTCGGTCTTCTCCAGTTTGAAGCCCATTTTGAGCAGGCGCTTTTCCATGTCTTGCAGATGGGCGGCTCCGTAGAAGATGCCGAGGTTCTTTTTGCCGGAGGCGATCTGTTTCTGAAGAACTTCTAGGGCTACCTTGTTACGCTCGGCGACGATGACGGTGCCGTTCGCGCCTTCGATGCCTGTCATGATCGAACCGACGCTGTCGAAGCTGCGACCGACGAGGCGCTTCAGCTCGGTGGGGCTGTCTTTGTGGGATAGGATTTCAAGGATTTGCAAGATGCCCGGTTGCTGTGCAGGCATGAGTTCAGGGTGCGCCCATTCGGTCTTTACGGCGCGCCACCAGAGATCGAGGAAGCCTTCGTGTCGCTTCTCCTGCAAGCTCGTGAATTGCTTAATGCTCATGTCTGCGTGGACGAAATTCGGCTTCGTATAGTCCACGCAGGTCATCTGGCTTTCGAGGCCCAGCGAGCTTTTCAGCGTGCCGTGGAGGGTTTGCAACCAGGAGAGCTTCTTGGCGGCTTCATCTTCTTCGAGGTCGGCTTCGTGGGTCGCTTTATCTGAGGCGGTCATTTCTTCGGCTTGGGGCTCGGTCTTGGCTGGGCTTCCAGCTTCGGATTGCTTGACCTTGAGCCGCTGCATTCGCTTCTCGTAAGGTCCGCCGACCATCTCATAGAGCAGGGCATCATAATGCGTGAAGCGTTCGTTGAGCTTGTCGTAGTAGGCCTTGTCGCCGACATGAATTGCTCCGACCAGTTCAACGACGACGCCTTGGGCATTGCGATACGTGGCCACGCCCGTCTGCAACTGTGAGCCTTTTTCGTCCTCGTGAAAACGCACGAAGTCAGTGCTCGTAGGAGTTGGTTTGGTTTCCTCGGCGTGTGATGAGGTCGCGAACGCAACGAGGAGAAACGATAGAAGAATGTAGGCGCGCTTCATGTGGTTGAGACTAAACCCTATTTACACACACACTAGCGTTGAGACGAACAAGATGCTGATTCGTGTAAGATTGTAGCTTGACTCTCCAGAGTCGGGTCATGGAAGCTGCATTCTTCTGATTCCCGACTCTGGAGAGTCAGGCTACGACGACATCACTTGGCAATGCTGCGTCGCTGCGAAACCCAGGCATTGAACAGGAACGCCAAGCCGATGCCGATCATGAAGAGGGAATAGAACTGGCCTTTCGTGATGCCCATGATGAGGCTGGAGTCGGGCACGCGATAGGTCTCCCCGATGATGCGGACGATGGCATAGAGGATGAAAAACAAGCCGGTGAGCACACCATGCGGAAGGTTCTTGCGGCAACGGGTGCGCACCAGATAGAGCACGATGAACAGGAACAAGCCTTCCAAAAGCGCTTCATAGAGCTGCGAGGGATGACGCGGTGGCAGCGCGGCTTCTAGCTCCTGAAGGCCTGTGGGCGTCTGCTTCAGTGCGGCGATGATTTCGTTGCTATGCATCGGCAAGGCATCAGGATTGAAGGAAAGCGTCGGGGGCGGGATGAACTCGCGCGTATGAATTTCTGTCGGGAATTTCACGGCCCACGGCACGGTGGCGGGATGGCCCCAGAGCTCGCCGTTGATGAAGTTCGCGATGCGTCCGAAGAGCAATCCCAAAGGCGCGCCGACCACGAGGTTATCCCCGAGACCAGGCCAGGAGAGCTGATGCTTGCGGGCATAGAACCAAGTGAAAATGACGATGCCGAGGATGCCTCCGTGACTGGCCATGCCGCCTTTCCAGAGCTGAAGAATGATCAAAGGATTATGCAAAAAGGAATCGAAATCATAGAGCAGCATGTAGCCAACTCTTCCGCCGATGACCACGCCGAAGATGGAGACCAGCGTGATGAAATCCCCCACGGCTTCTGGCTTGAGCTGCCCATAGCCGCGCGCCGCGAGACTCCGCATGACCAGGTAAGCAAAGTAGAAACCCATCACATAGGCGAGCCCATACCAGTGGATGCCGACGGTGTCTGTGAAACGGATGAGATCAGGGCTGAGATCGTGAAGGTAGTAGGCGAGCATGGGAGGTGATCAGTGAGCCATGACCATAGCCGTATCTGAGGCCGCACTCAAGATGTCTGCGAGCGTGAGCATTCCGAGGAGCTTCTTCTCCGCGTCACAGACGATGGCTTTGCTCGCGCCGGTGCGGATGAGGGTTTCAAAGACCTCTGGCAAGGCATCATCCTGGGTGACGAAGAGCGGTCGCTTGATGGGCAGTGCCTTCACCTGAACCACGCTATCAATGGGGTTGTGCTTCAGCCATTCCAGCGTGTCACTGCGGCGGAGCAGGCCTTTCACCACGCCCTGCGCATCCAGCACGGGATAGCCGGAATGGCGCTCATGCTGGAACAAGGAGAGCGCGTCCTGCAGCGAGCTGTCCTCGCAGATGGAGGCCACATGGGTGCTCATCAGATCACGCACGAAGCCTTGTTTAGAACGCTCTGGAAGGTGCTTGATGACCTCCTTGATCTCCTGCTCGCTGTCATAAGTCTCCGCTGACTTGAGGAAGATTTTGTTCAGGGAACCAATCGAGCCCACGAGCTTCTGAAACACGCGATCACCGATGGCGACGAGCGTGCTGGGCTCCTTCGCGGTCGCATTGTAGCGCCAGATATGATCTTCCAATAAGGCACGCTCACCGAAGTGCTGGCCTGCGGTGGCTGCTTTGACGAGCTCGCCGTTGCTGTCCGTGATGTCCACGCGACCACTCTTCACGGCGTAGAATGAGAAGGCGGGCTCCCCACTGTGGAAGAGCGGATCGCCTGCTTCAAGATGGATGTCCTCCATCGGAGAGGTGTAATTCGGCGTGAGAAGATTGATGTCGCGAGGGAAGAACAGATCGAACGTCCACTCCGTGATCACGCGCAGTTTTCGGTCGAGGCCCGGCAGCTTCATCAGATAGATGGTGCGCCACATGAACCACGCGATCATGCCGGAGAAATGGTAACCCATGATCTCGGCAACTGCGGTGCGGTGGCCGATGGAGGCCAGCTCACCCTGGCCTGTGAATTTGAAAGAGTTCAAGGGCTTGCCAGTCAGTGCCGCTGCGATGTTATCTCCCAGCAGTTGGCCTTGCCGGAAGGCAAACTGCGCCGTCTGCGGGCAGTTGCCGCCATTGCACTTCGGGAACATGGCGCAGTCACCAGCGGCCCACACATTCGTCAGACCCTTCACGCGTCCGGTGTCTTCCACCAGCACATTTCCTTTTTCCACGGGAAGTGCCTTGGCCTCGCCGAGCTTCAAAATCAAGGTGTGCGGCGCATTGCCCACGGTGCAGACGATGGTGCTCGCGTCCAGCTTGCGACCGTCATCCAGCACTACGGAGCAGGCCGTCGCGGCCTTCACACGGGAGTTGAACAGGATGTTCACGCCCATCTTCGTGAGCTGCTTGCCTGTGTAGTCCGCCAGCTTCGGAGAGAGCATGGGCAGCACTTTATCCCCGCTATGAATGAGGGTGACGGAGGCTTCCTCAGGCTTCACGCTCTCGTAGTAGCAGCTCATGGAGCGGAGCAAATCAATCATCTGTCCCGCCGTTTCCACGCCGGAGTAACCGCCGCAGACCACGATGAAACTGAGCAAGGCGCGGCGCTCTGCTTCGCTTTCCAGGAGGTTCGCCTCTTCCATGCGGGAGATGATCGTTGCGCGCAGCTTCATGGCATCGCCCACATTACGGACGAGGAAGGCGTGCTCACTCATGCCGGGGATGCGGCTCAAATTCACTTCTGAACCGAGGGCGAGCACGAGGTGGTCAAAGGTGAACGTGATGTTCGGTGAATGGACGCCGCCATCGAGAATGAGGCTTTTTACCGTGAGGTCAATGGCCCGCACTGTGCCGCGAAAGACCGCTGCGCCATCACAAATCAAGCGGATGGGATTCACGACGTGCCGTGGCGAGAGCGAGCCGCCGACGACTTCCGGCAACATGGGCTGGAAGACCATGTGGTTTTCAGAAGCGATGAGTCCGACGCTTTTTCCGGTGCCGCGCAGTCGCTTCACCACGCGTTGAGCACAATAGACACCGGCGAAACCGCCGCCAAGAATGAGCACGTCGTAGTGACGGGGAGTAGGCATGGCGCACTTAGAGCACGGACTGGGCCGTGAGCAAAGGAGCAATGGGGCAAAGATTTCGTCAGAGAAGGAATCCCTGGGAGCGCTGCCGTCCC
>JANYJH010000004.1 GCA_025361865.1 Phragmitibacter sp. | reverse complement strand
CTTCCCAACGCCGCAGCGTGGTCGCGAAACGAATTGTGGAGTGGAAGACCAAGTATGGCGCGTGAAGCCATTTCCCCGCTTGGCAATTCCTCCTCTGTGCGCTACAACCAGCCTCCCATGACTTCCGCGATTTCCGAAAGCATTGCATTTCTCCGGCAAAACAGCCTCAAGACCATCTTTGCCCGCATCAAGGCGCGTGAAGTCCCCGGCCTGATCCAGTTCGCGCTTTACGGCTTCTGCGGCGGCATCGCCACGGTGTGCTTTATCGGCACGGTCGTGGCCTTGTCAAAGACCCTCATTCCTGCTTACGAAGACATGTTCGTGGCTGGCGAATCCGTGAAGTTTCTTGGCTATAATTTCTGCTGGCTGGCTCCTGCTAAAGACGCCGTGAATGCCTTGGCCATGAACGACGCCATCCGTGCGCAAAACCTGTTGGTGAACAACTGCATCGCCTTCCTCATCACGAATGTCATCGCCTATGTGACGAACATTCTCATCGTCTTCAAGCCGGGCCGCCATCATCCCGTCGTGGAATTTCTCTTTTTCACGCTGGTCAGTGGCATCAGCTTTGGCATCAGCCAGATCGCCGGTCCCTGGCTGGTCAAGGAGTTTGGCGTGCCCACGAACGTGGCCATTCTTACGAACTTGGTCACGTCCATGCTCTTGAACTTCGCGGGCCGGAAGTTCTTCGTTTTCAAAGCCTGATCCGTGGTCGCAAGCGAGCATCGCCCAAACAATCGCCGCGCTGTTATCACAGGCATGGGGCCCGTAACGCCCATCGGGATCGGCAAAGCAGCACTCTGGGCGGGATTGCTCGCCGAACGCAGCGCCATTAAGCCCCTCACGCGCTTCGATGCCTCACAGAACAAGGCTCAACACACGGCGGAAATCACCGACTTCGATGTCCTTCAGTGGTTCCCCTCGCATCAAGCGAAGCGCTGGGACAGACACACGCAGCTCGCGATGGTCGCCGCAAAACTAGCGCTGGAAGACGCGGGTTTAGAACTGCGCGAGGGTGAACTTTATCCGCGCTATGGCGTGTCCTTCGGCACGGCTTTGGGCGGCATCGCCAATGCTGAAGAAGAACACGCGAACTTCCTGACCCACGGTGCGAAGGCGGTGTCACGCGCCTTGGCTTTGCAAATTTTCGGCGGCTCCGCTCATGGAAACTTGAGCATCGCTTACGGTCTTCAAGGCCCCGCCACTACGAACTCCAACAGTTGCGCCAGCGGTAATGTGGCCATAGGTGAAGCCTTGCGCTGGATACGCGAGGGTCATGCCAATGTGGTGATCGCGGGTGCTTCGGAAGCTCCGATCAGTCCGCTGACTTTCACGGCCTTTGATCTCATTCACACCATGAGCCGAGCAGGGGCTTGTCGGCCTTTTGATCAAGCTCGGGATGGTTTCGTGATGGGCGAAGGCGCGGCTTGTTTCGTCATTGAAAGTTATGAGCACGCGATGAAGCGCGGAGCCCGAATCTATGCAGAAGTCGTCGGTTATAGCCTTGTCAGCGAAGCCCATCACATGACGATTCCCCGCCCGGATGGCGAGCCTTTGCGTCGCGTGATGCAGATGGCTTTGGAAGATGCCCGGCTTAACACGAGCGACATCAGCTACGTCAATGCCCACGGTAGCAGCACGCCGCAGAATGATGCGAACGAAGCGGCGCAGATCGCGACGGTTTTTGGTCCTGATGCGCCGCCCGTTTCAGGCACCAAAGCCTACACAGGGCATGCCCTCGGGGCCGCTGGAGCGATGGAGTGCGCCATCTGCCTTCTCGCGATGGAGAATCAATGGCTGCCTCCGACTCTTCATCTGGAGAAGCCGGATGATGGAGTTCATCTTGATCTCGTTCCGAATCACGGAAGGAGCGCCGAGGTGCGCGCTATCTTGAGCAATTCCTTCGGCTTCGGCGGGGTGGATTCGTGCTTAATATTCCGCTCGGCTTAGCAAGGTCGAGACTCAAGAACTACTCGTGCTTAGCCTCGCCGTGGCCTTCCGCTTTCTTCTCTTCGTGGCCCGCTTCTTTGCCCTCATGGGCAGCGCCGTGACCTTCGTGATGCTCCTCAAAAAGCTGCTTTGTTTCCGTCCACGAATGCTTTTCGCAAGCGGGCGTGAACAAAGCGGCGAGGGCGAGGGCTAGAACGGCGATCTTGGATTTCATGGGCAGTGTTATGGGTGAAGCAGATTAGCCACCAACAGGCGATGCGCAATCTGATTTCTGGAACTGCTTTTTAGACGGAATTCACGGAATTAAACAGAATGGTTCTGACCGGAAATTCAGTTTAATTCCGTGAATTCTGTCTAACCTCATTAGAATTCACCTCGGAAGACGCAGCGGGCGGTCGGCGTCTCGTGAATAACGATCTCGCACAGGCCGGGGAGTTGTGGAGCTAGACGGACCCAGAACCACGCGGCCATGTTCTCAATGGTCGGATTGGTCATGCCTTCGATGTCGTTTAGGTAGGAATGATCCAGCATATCCATGAGTGGATTCATGGCGCGGGAGATCAGCGCGTGGTCATAAACCCAGCCGATTTTCGGGTCCACTTCGCCTTCTACGGCAATCTCGATCTTGAAGCTGTGGCCGTGCATTTTCGTGCATTTATGGCTGTCCGGCAGACACGGGAGCGTCTGCGCGGCTTCAAAACGGTATTCTTTGATGATGCGGCATTTCATGGGCAGCAGGGATTTTACGGTTTGCTCACGGCAGGTTCGATGAGGCCGGGATGCAGGCTGAGCTTGACCTGAATGATGTCACCCGCAAACGGCGTGCTCTTCGCTTCTGGAAGGGCGGAACTCAGCCCGACGGCGAGCCCCTGCTCCGGCTTATGCGGGAAGCCTTCTTCCATCGGTGCGAAGCCTTGCGCGGCCTTAGTCAAACCCGTGGCCCCAAGACTGAGCGAGCCATCAAGACCCAGCAGACCGCGCAGGATCACATGTCCTGGCGTCAGTGGTTCCTCGCTGGTGAGCGTCGCGTGGAGCCCTTCGTCATGGATCGTGAACGCCGGCTTTCCATCCATGAGCTGAATGGACCAGCCCAGATTCGGCCCACCTTGAGTGATGATCGTGCTGTTCTGATTCGTGGCCGGATCATAAACAAACTCCACCTCCACGGACAGCGCTTTCCCCGTCGGATCAGGCGCTGATGCGGCATCGAAGACATCGCCTTGGGCCAGCACATAAGTCGTGGCTCCGTCCGGTGAGTTTTCGACCGCGACCTCGGCCATCGGGCGCGGCGTGATGATCTTAATCCTCTCTGCCGCTGGCATCGGTTCTTCCGTCACCGGGATGGCTTTGGGGATGTTCTTCGGCAGAGGCTGGATGGATGTGGATTTCTTTTTCGTCTTCGTGAACGCAGTCATGGGCAGCAGCGTCCAAAGCAGCACTGCCACCGAAATCCATCTCCCGCTTCCCCAGCCAATCTTCATGCGGCGCGGAGTCTAGCTCTCAACTGAATGTCCGCAATGAAAAGACCATCTTCTATTTTTGAGTATCTGATAATGGCGAGCGTGATCCTGCTACCTGTTGCCAGCCTGATGGCTCAAGGCACCGCCGCTCTCGCTGAAGCCTCGCGTGTTCATCTGGCGAAGGAGAATTCCTTTGCCATTCAACTGGCCAATGCCGCCTTGGACCGGACAAAGCACATCGTCCGCTATGACGGTGCTTATGTTCAACTTGCCTATCCGAATGGCGATGTCCCCGAAGACACGGGCGTCTGCACGGATGAAATCATCCGTGCTTACAGGGCGCTTGGCAGTGATTTGCAGAAGCTCGTTCACGAAGACATGGTGAAGAACTTCAGCGCTTACCCAAAGCAATGGGGTTTGACCAAACCGGACAAGAACATCGATCATCGCCGAGTTCCCAACTTGCAGACGTTCTTCAAGCGTCATGGAGCATCGCTCCCACTATCGAAGCAGTCTGAAGACTATCATGCGGGCGATCTCATCACTTGCACGGTGCCGCCAAATCTACCTCACATCGGGATCGTCGTGCCGAATCCAAACGGCGCTGGAACGCCGTGGGTCATTCACAACATCGGTCAAGGACCGCAGTGTGAGGATCGCTTATTTGAGTTTCCGTTGACCGGACACTATCGGTTCAAGCCTTGATTCGTGAGCGAGGCAATTGACGAGAAGTTGGTGAGAGAGCGCTCCCCGAATCTGTCACAGGAGCCCCAGCAACATCAGCACCCAAGTCACGGCCGTGATCACTAGGCCGATGACGCTGACTGTGTAAGCGGTGGCAAGGTGACGCAGTTTCTTTTGATTCAGGATGTAACCCATCTGGTAGAGGTCACGGGCCATCGCATCTTGGGCGGCTTGTTCATTGCTCAAGGCTGCACGGAGCTGCTCGACATATTGGGCTTCATCGAGGTTCGCAAAGTGGCCGCAGAAGAGCAGATTCATGTTCGGCTGGTCATCGCTATTTTTGAGCATGAGCAATCGGGGGGTCAGCGCGAGAACCGCATTGATCGTGGTCAGAAGGGCCGTGGCCGCGAGCGCGATGACGGCATAGGGCATCGGCTGAGTAAGCGCGTGCGGCAGGATGAGGGCCAGTGTGATGAAGGCTGCGGCCAGCATGATGCTGGCCTTAACGTCTGCGACTGCGGCCAGCGTCACATGATGATGCTGGGCGGCGCGGATGGCCTGAAGAGCTGCGGAGTTGGAAGGAGCGCTCATGGTGGTAGTGTTTAACTTACTTCCCGCCCTTGCTCCAACCGCCGCCCATCGCCTTCAGAAGCTGCACGGTGGCGACCATGCGTTGGCCTTCGATCTGAGCCAGAGCGAGCTTCGTCTGCAACACGGTGCGGTTCGCATCCACGACTTCAAAGTAACTGGTGAGGCCCTTCTCATTTCGCGTGCGGGCGAGGCGCTCGGTGTCCTCCGCGCTATGCACTGCGGCATCCACAGCGGTGCGTTGCGCAGCGTATGATTTGAGATCAAGCAAGGCGTCTTCCACCTCGCGGAAAGCACCGAGAAGCGTCTGGCGATAACTAGCCAAAGCCTCGTCATAGCGGGCTTTCGCAGCTTCAAAGTTGGCCTTGTTACGACCGCCTTGGAAGATGGGAACGCTAATGCTGGGGCCGATGGAAAGGATGCGGTTCTCCCATTTCAGGAAGGTTCCTGCGTCGATGGCTTCAAAGCCGCCGCCGCCCAGCAGCTTGAACGAGGGATAGAACGCCGCTTCAGCTACGCCGATGTCCGCATTCGCCGCGATGAGTTTCTGCTCGGCAGCACGAACATCAGGACGACGCTTCAACAAATCGCTCGGCAGACCGACAGGAACGTTCGGAGGTGAGGAGTGATCCGCATAGGCACCGACCTTAAAGTTGCTGGGAGCTTCTCCGCAAAGCACCGCGAGCGCGTGTTCAGCGGAGCCGCGCTGACGCTCCACGGAGATGAGGTCGGACTTGGCCAACTCCAGTTCGGTGCGCGCGCGCGTGGTATCGCTCTCATTGGAGAGGCCCGCATCAAACTTCGTCTGCTGAAGATCCAGCGTTTCCTTGCGGGACTTGATCGTGTCGCTGACGACCACCCGCTGGGCATCAAGCGAGCGCAGTAGGAAGTAGTTGCGAGCGACCTCGCTGGCGATGCTTAAGCGCGTGGCATCGAGAGCGTCTTCAGCCGATTTCATGGTGGCTTTAGCAGACTCCACACCGCGCTTAACACGGCCCCAGAGGTCAGCCTCATAGCTGAGTTCAAAGGCGCTGTGATAGTGCTGCTGCTCCAGATTGATGGCGGCCAATGAACCGCTTGGGACGTTCGCATAAGCAGTGCTGTGAGAGGCGCGCTGTTCCGTGAAGGAGTTGTTCAAATTCAACTGAGGGAACCAATCCGCGCGCTTCACTCCGATCAATGCGCGCGCGGTTTCCAGTCGGGCCTGCGCGCCCCTGAGGTCTTGGTTGGAGGACTGGGACTGGCTGACGAGCTTATTCAAAGTGCTGTCATGGAAGAGCTTCCACCACTCATCGGGCAGCTCGGATTTCGCCGTCGCTTTGCCTTCCTTCCACTTCTTGGAAGTGGGCAGTTCGGGACGCTTGTAGTTCGGTCCCACAGTGCAGGAGGCGAGGAGGATGAGGGGGAGTATCCCGAGGGCTTTCATGAATGGCGTGGGTGGTCGGTTATCTAAGCACGATTTAAAGGGTCTTCCAGCAGATTACGGCGACGGTTTGGCAAGGCTGGCATCAATGTAAACGTCCACCTGCTGGCCGACGTAGAGGGGCTTTTCCTTCGGGCGTTGCAGGCTGTAAATGACCTGCAAAACGCGTGTGTCCACCCGTTCCGTGCTGGCTCCCGTGAGGGATACCTTCGGGATGACATAAGGCTCGATCCTCACAAAGGACAAGGGAATGGCCGTGACGGAATCCCCTTTCACGAACGCCTTCGCCGCCTGTCCCTTCATGATACGGACGGCGTTCTGCTCATCCACATCAGCGCGGACTTGAAGCTTCTCAAGATCACCCAGAACCATCGAAGGCACCTTAGGTTGAGTCGAGGCATATTCACCTGCGCGAATGTTCACCTGAAGGATCACGCCATCGCGCGGAGCCGCGACGGTAAGCCGCTCCACCAGCACTTCAGACTGTTTCACATCCGCCACCGCAGAGCGAAGTAGGGCTTCACTGGCCTGCGCCTGGGCCTTGGCCACCATGACATCGTTCTTCCGATTCTTGAGATCATCCTGACTGATGGCCCGCGCGTCCGTGACGTTCATCATCCGATCCAGCATGTCCTGAGTTTTTACCAAGGTCGCTTTCGCTACTTCGAGATTGGCCGCTCCCACATCCACCGCAGCGCGTTGCTTGATCAGCGCGGCTCGCAGCTCGCGGTCATCCAGTTTGAAGAGCGGCTGACCTTCTTTGACAAAATCATTCACCTTCACGGCAACCTCTGTGACGAGGCCGGGAACGGGCACGCCGATGGAGACGTTCTCACTCAGGGCTTCGAGGATTCCGGTCGCGGCCACGGTCTGTTCATAGGGCTTGTCCGGTGGGGCCACATGCGGCGGGGCGATGTCCTTCGTCTCCTGACTCTGCAAGGTTTGCAGCACGCCGAACATGCTGATGCAGCCAAACAAGGCGATGCCACCTGTGATGAAGACGTGGATGCGACGGAGGATGTAAGTGAACATAAATCGGGCGGTTCAGTGGATGTCGAGATTTGGCAGGCCGTCCTCCACGCGATGGACTTCGATGATCTTCCCATCATCCATCTGCGCGATCTGGTCGGCGTATTTAAAAATGCGGTTGTCGTGCGTGACGATGATCACGGAGCGCCCTGGTTTACGGGCCACGTCATGGAAAAGCTCCATGACCATCTCACCGTTCTTCGCGTCCAGCGCGGCGGTTGGTTCATCACAGATGATGAGTCGCGGCTCATGGACGAGCGCCCGTGCAATGGCCACGCGCTGTTGCTGCCCCCCGGAAAGTTGGTTGGGACGGTTCTTCCATTTGTCGCCGAGCCCCACGCGCTCCAGCATCTCCCGGCCCTTCTGCTCGGCCTTGCGGGCGGATACGCCTTGAATGAGCAAAGGCACGCTTACGTTCTCCGCGACGTTTAGCGTGGGGATGAGATTGAAGGCCTGAAAGATGAAGCCGATGTTCTGTGCGCGGAAGCGCGTGATGGCGCTCTTCTTCATCTTTAGGAGGTGCTGGCCGAAGACTTCCACATCGCCCTGCTCCGCATTCATGGTGCCTGCGATGATGCTGATGAGCGTCGTCTTCCCACAGCCGGACGGCCCCACGAGCATCATGATCTCGCCATCTGCGGCTTCCAGATTGATGCCCTTGAGCACGGTGAGCTTGGAGCCTCCGTCACCGAAGCTCTTCTCGATACCGCGCACGATCACGGCTGGTTTTGGAGGGGCGGCAACCATATCAACCACGGAAAACCATCGCAGGTTCATAGCGGCTGACCCGCCATATACCGAGCAGCGCCGCGAAGGAGCAAATGCCGGTGATGACCACAAAGACCACGACGGGCACATGCCACGTCATGTAGAAAGGCGGCTGCTGATTCGCCATCGCACCGCGTGCAAAGCCCGCCGTCGCGAACAATCCGATGCCGAAGCCGATGATGCCCACGGTGAAGGATTGCACGATCAACATGGAACACAGCGTGAGATTGGAAGCGCCCATCGCCTTCAAGGCGCCGAGGTGCTTCATGTTCTCCAGCACGAAGGAATAGAACGTCTGGCTGGCAATGGCGATGCCCGTGAGCAGGCCGACGATCACCGTAATGCCGAACGAAATGGGGATACCCGTGTTCTTCACATACCACCAGATAGTCGAGGTATTGAACTCATGTTTTCCTTTCACGCCATCGAAGGTGAACTCGCCGTTCGAGTAGGCTTTCAAGCCAGTGACCCGCTCGATTTCTTCAATGGCTTTCTCACGAGAGACTCCCGCTTTGGGCGCGGCGATGACCGCTGACAACATCTTCCGCGAAGGCGGTGAGTATTGCAGCGCCCGCTCATAAGTGGTCCAGATGTAAGGCCCGCCCGTAAAGGAACGCATGGCCTTGGAGATGCCCACCACGCGAGCCTCGATGTCATTGATTTCAAAGGAATCTCCGACCTTGATACCAGCCGTCTTATCCTTCGGATTCTTGCTCAAGCGCTCAATGGCGAGGTCATCAATGATCACCGTATTCGGCAGGCGCAGATCATCTATGTTTCCCGCGATCAGCTTCGGCGGCGCTCCAGCTAAACTGGTGGCATCCACGCCGATG
>JANYJH010000090.1 GCA_025361865.1 Phragmitibacter sp. | reverse complement strand
CGTAGCGTGACCATCGTTACTTGTTCGCGTGGCCAGCATCGCGAACAAGGTGTGACTGATTTTTCTCGGCGGTTGTCCCATGTCTGAATCAATTTCGAGCCTCCTCACGTCGGCTGCTACTTAGGCTTTCCCCACTTCACCGCCGCTGGCATTCCCCACGGCGGCATCTTCCGCAGGCAGAAAGGCTTTGAAGCGGTTCTTATCAATGGCTTTCATGTAGGCTTCCATCGGACTGATGTAGCCATCGCGGAGCTTCTCCCAAATGGCTTCATCCATGAACTGCATGCCCAGCGCTTTACCGCCGATGATGACGTCATAGAGCTTCTGGGTGGCACCTTCACGAATGATAGCTCCGACGGCGGGCGTGGAAATGAGGATCTCATTAACGGCGGCACGGCCTTTGCCATCCGCCTTCTTCACGAGAAGCTGAGCGACCACGCCGCGCAGGGAGGCCGCGAGCATGGTGCGGACTTGCGACTGCTGGTCCGCCGGGAAAACGTCGATGATACGGTCAATGGTCTTGCGGGCGTTGTTCGTGTGCAGGGTGCCGAAGACCAGCAATCCTGTCTCAGCCGCCGTGAGAGCGAGAGAGATGGTTTCGTGGTCACGCATTTCCCCCACCAGAACGATGTCTGCATCTTCACGCAAAGCGGCACGCAGGCCGTCAGAGAAACTCGGTGTCTGGATCGGCACTTCGCGCTGCGTGAAGATGCTTTTCTTGTTCCGATGAACGAACTCAATCGGCTCTTCAATGGTGATGATGTGTCGGCTGAAGTTCGTGTTGATGTAATCCAACAAGGCCGCGAGCGTCGTTGATTTACCAGAGCCCGTCGGCCCCGTAACCAGCACGAGACCACTCCGCATGTGGCCGAATTCCTTGACGATGGGCGGGATGTTGAGTTGTTCCAACGTGGCTATCTTGGTCGGAATGATACGGAATACCGCAGCGTAGCCATTGAGCTGCTTGAGGTAGTTGCAACGGAAGCGCGAATTCTCATCCATCTCATAAGCGAAATCGAGATCGCCCGCAGCCTGGTAACGTTCCCAGGCCTTTTCTTCACAGATCTCCTTCATCAACATCTCCATATAGGAGGCAGTGAGAATCTCATCACTGATCGGCTTGATGCTGCCGTGCGCACGGACCTTCGGTGGCTGTCCCTGCGTGATGTGAAGGTCAGAGCCACCTGATTCGATGAGCTTATGGAAATATTCGTCAATCTTGGCCATGTCAGAATTTTAGGTTTTAGACTTTGGATTTTAGATTCATCAGGCGCTGGGTTGGCGATGCGGTATGAGGATTCACGCTCTTCATCGTGTCAGTTCAATCCGCAATCCACAATCCCAAATCCGCAATGCTAGGAATCAAGGAACTTCTTCATGGTCTGCTTGTCTTCGGAGCGCGCATTGCATTCGTCGTAACTGATGATGCCTTGAGAATAAAGGCTCATCAGGGAGTCGTCCATTGTCACCATGCCCACCGCTTTGCCCGTCTGCATGACGCCGGGAAGCATGAAGGTTTTCCCATCACGAATACAAGCGCCGACGGCGGGCGTGTTGACCAGAAGTTCCATCGCCATGACGCGACCATTCCCATCAGCACGGGGAATGAGCTGCTGGGAGATGATGCCACGAAGGGATTCGCTGACCATGATGCGGATTTGATCCCGCTGGTCGCTTGGGAATACGTCAAGAACACGATCCAGAGTTCGCGGGGCATTTCCGGTGTGCAGTGTGCCGAGCACTAAGTGACCCGTTTCCGCAGCGGTGATGGCGAGGGAGATGGTTTCAAGGTCGCGCATTTCCCCGACCATGATGACGTCAGGGTCTTCACGCAAAGCCCCACGGAGCGCGGCGGCGAAGGACTTCGTGTGCGAGTGAACTTCCCGTTGGTTGATGTGGCAGCCCTTAGGGGTGAAGACGTATTCAATCGGGTCTTCCAGAGTGATGATGTGGTCATCACGATCCTTATTTACTTCATCCACCAAGGCGGCAAGCGTGGTTGATTTCCCTGAACCCGTCGCTCCCGTCACGAGGACAAGTCCATTTTGGTATCGGGTCAGCGTGCGGCAGACTTCAGGAAGTTTTAGTTCTTCCATTGAGCGTATCTGGGAGTCGATGATACGAAAAACCATGTCGGTTCCCAGTCGTTGCGTCACGACGGAAGAACGGAAACGGCCAAACTCCGGCGAGTAGGCGAAGTCCACATCTCCCCGCTTCTCCAAGATCTGGGTTTGGGCCTCTCCTAAGAAGGCGTATGCGAGACGATGCGTGTCCGCAGCCGTGAGCACGGCGGCGTTATCCCAGATGGTGGAGAGGGTGCCGTTACGCCGCCACATGGGGGCTGCGCCCGTGGCGAGGTGAATGTCTGAACTGCCGTATTGCTGGCCGAGCTTCAAATAATCATCCACCGAGGCCAGAGCGGGGACGAGATCGGATTGCGCAGATTCGCTCATGAAAATTCGTTGATCTATCTAGGAGGTTTTTGGAAATGCTGTTGGACGCGCTCCATTACGAGCGTTTGCAGATGGTTCTTCGCGAGTTCCATCAACTGCGCGCTCGCGAGTGACCACAGGCCCGTGCGTATGATGGCTGCCAAAGTTCGTTTTTTAACGGATTCCGGTTTTTTGTCACGCTCAAACTTCACCACGGGGGGCTTGCGGAAGAAATATCTGGTGGCCACAAAACCGACCACTGCGGCTCCCACGGCCCAGATCACCTTGTTTTCCTGAATACTCTGACGCATGAGCGTCCCAGGATGATAGTCCTCGCGAGCCCGCCCCGCATGGGTGGAAATGTCTTCACGAGCCGTGTCCAAGGCTGATAAAAGCGCGAGCTTCAGGGCTTTTCGGTCTGGCTTGCGATCCATGCTCGATCTTTCTTGAATTGGTCAAGGGTGTCTGAAAACCAGCTCGCGTGGGTCAGACGGGATTTGATCGTTCTCACGAAAATGAGCGCGAACAACAAGTGAGCTAGCCCGGCAAAGACAAACGTGTGAGCCACCGGCCATCCCTGCGATTGGCTCAAAAGCCAGAGCAAAGCAGGCACCGTCAGCAGCCATCCGGTCAAGGCCAAGATCGCTGCCATGACGCCGCGTATCAGCACGACGACTAGGTCCTGCGCGCTTTCCTGAGCCTCGATTTGCAGCAGCTTACCACGCGCATCCAAGTAGCGCAGGGAAGCCACTGACAAGCCCCGCCAAGCCGGAAGCGATGCCGCATCCTCTGGTCGGGCTTCCTTTTCTGGTGAAGCCGCTTCCATTTTGAATCAGGAACTGATGGGGAGCAAAAACTAGCGACGGACAATCAGCCCGATCAGCAGGCCCACGCCAGCCGCAGCGAGGAGTGCCTCAAGAGGCTTCTCACGGGTGAACTTCTTCACTTCTTCCGTGACATCGCCCACATCCTTGCGGGAATCCTGCCAAGTTTTCTCAGCGTATTCACGGAACTGTCCGGCCCGTTCGCCAGCCACGTCTTTGAACTGTTGAGCGCGTTGCTCAGCCGCCTGACGGATCTCCTGCGCCTTCGCAGCAGCAGCAGCGCGAAGTTCTTCAGCGGCTTTAAGCGCGCTAGCCTTCGCCGTTTGGAAGGGATCACCCGCTGAAGCAGCGGAACCGAAGGGGGACTCTGGAAGAGGAATATCACTCATAACTAGATGGGGTGGTTGGTTCTCCCTATTGTGTGACATTGCCGCGAGGAAGCAAATGAAAGTAGAGGCGGATAGAGGCAGAGGAGTGAGTAGCCAGAAGTCAGTAGTGAGTATTCCTTCTTGGCCGCCTTTCCTCGCTCCTGACTACTCGCTCCTGACTACTCGCTCCTAACTACTCGCTTCTGGCTACTCATTCCGGGCTACTCACTCCTGACCACACCTTTGCCTGTTGATAGGACTCAGACGCTCGTCATAATCACGATCTCTTTTCACACCACCTTTCACATGTGCGGCATCTACGGTTTTGCAGGATTTAAAGAAGACGGTCTTCTCGACCGCATGGGTAAGGTCATCAACCATCGCGGACCTGATGGTGAAGGCCGCTACATGGCTCCGAACAATGCCCAGTTCAGCATGGGCATGCGCCGCCTCTCCATCATTGACCTCGAAGGCGGCTGGCAGCCCGTTTACAACGAGGACAAAACGCTCGCCATCTGCTATAACGGCGAGACCTATAACTACCTCGAACTGCGCGCTGAGCTGGAGACCGCAGGCCATATCTTCACCACGCACAGCGACACGGAATGCATCGTCCACGGCTATGAGCAATGGGGCATCATGGGCCTGCTCCAGCGCATGAACGGCATGTTCGCGTTCTGCCTTTACGACGCGAACAAAAAGGAATTCATCATCGCCCGCGACCGCTGCGGCCAGAAACCGCTCTATTACTACCACCAGAACGGGAAGTTCCTGTTTGGCAGCGAGGTCAAATCCCTCCTCCAAAGCCAATATGTCACGGCGGAGCCGAACATCGAGGCCATTGATCCCTTCCTCACGCTGCGCAACGTGCCGGAGCCGCAGACGATGTTTAAGAACATCTTCACCCTGCCCACCGCCCACCTGCTCCATTACAAACTGAGCGATAACAGCCTCAGCATTCATCGCTACTGGGAAGTGCCCTTGCTCGATGCCCGCACCGCGAAATACAAGAGCGACGGCGAATACTTTGAGGAGCTCGAATCCCTCTGGAACGACTGCGTGAAGCTCTGCATGAGGAGCGATGTGCCCGTCGGCGCTTACCTCAGCGCGGGGGTCGATTCCTCGCTCACCGTGGCGGCGATGACGAAGTTCTCTTCCAACATCAACACCTACTCCGTCGGCTTCAACTCTCCTGTGGACGAGACGCCTGCGGCTCGCGAAACCGCTGCGTTCCTCGGCACGAATCATCACGAAATCATCTGCCAACCCGAGGACTTCGACTTGTTGCCGAAGATCATCTGGCACATGGATCGCCCCGTTGGCGACGCCCTTTTGATCGCCTTCTACAAGCTCGCGCAAGGCGCCAGCAAAGACCTCAAGGTCGTCCTCGGTGGCGAAGGCGCAGACGAGGCCTTCGCCGGTTATTCGTTCCAAGGTGTAATCACGAAAGTGGAGAAGCTTCGTCGCAAGATCCCCGGTGCCACGGCTCTCGGCGCGCTCGCCTTCCAGACCATCCCGCACGCCATCTTGAACAAGGCGTTCGTCTTCCCTGCCGATCTCGGTAGCCAGGGCAAGAAGCGCATCGTGGACTTCCTCCGCAACTACACCAAGCGCGATCTCAATCACAACTTCAACGCCCTGCGCACCCTCTGGAGCGAGGACGAACGGCGCGATACTTACAGCGAGAAATTTAAGAACCTCGCCACGGAATCCTGGATGGCCAATGAGAAGGACAAGGACAAGAACGGCCCCTTCCTCGACCGCCTGCTAAAGCTTCAATACGACGAATGGCTCCAGGACTGGGCCTTGATCCGGCAGGATAAGAACACCATGGCCCACAGCCTAGAGTATCGCCTCCCCTTCCTCGATCACCGCCTAATCGACCTCGCCTTCCAGATGCCTGCGCATCTCAAGATCAACGGCAAGACCGATAAATACATCGAGCGCAAACTCGCCGATAAAGTCTTCCCGCCGCACATCGCCCGACGCGCCAAAATCCCCTTCTATCTCCCCGTCGAATACTTCCTCGACAAGCCCCAGTTCAAGAACCTCGTCGCCGACACCCTCAATGAAGACGCCGTGAAAAAGCGCGGCTACTTCGATCCCAAGAAGGTCAACCGCCTGCTCGAGAACATGCGCACCACCCGCGAGTTCGTCTTCTGCAAGCAAGTCGTGAGCTTGGTGGTGCTGGAGCTATGGCACCGGGTGTTCATAGACAAGAGTTACAAGTTTGATTGATGGGGTTTGCGGGAAGGGCGGAAGAAAGTAGTCATGAGCTTTAGCTCGTGCTCGCATACAACAAGTTCGAGCTAAAGCTCTGAACTACTTTGCATTGCGCGTCAGTCCGAAGCGCGCCAGCACTTCATCCGCTGACACTCCAGCCTCAGCGCCGATGCCGATCTGAAAGCCGCGTTGCAAACCCGCCTTGCTTGGATTCATCGCGACATAGCGCCGAAAATGCTGCAATTGCGCCTCGCTGCGCACGATGTGATCAAACGGCTCCACCTGCCAAAGAGGGCCGCTGCGGCCCAGGGCGAGGTTGATTTCCCGCGCGCTGCCGCCTTTCCAATGCTGGAGAATGTCACCAAGGACGGCGTTGGGAGCAGGCTCCACGAGAGCATGAAAGTGGTTGGGCATGATGACCCACGCATCCAGTTGGTAGTCCGTGCCATGACCTTTGGCGAACCTGGCGGCGAGGAGGTTTGCCAGCGCTGGTTTGGCCAGATGACATTCGCCGTGCTCTGCATCCAACAGCTCATGGAACTTCGCAGTGAACTCGCGGTGATACTCATGACGCTGGTCGTCCGTGAGCTGGTCGAGTTCTCGCACAGAGTGCAGGCCGTGGACACGCAGCCAGGCATCGCGCCTCGCACGCCACTGCGCCTGGATGCTCACTGGAACGGAGTCGCCGAGGCGAGAAGTGACGAAGTAGGTCGTGCCCCACTGCCGCCAGTGCGGCAAATTCTGCCGGTGAACGTGAACGTCATCATTCGGATTGAACGGCTGAAAGGGCATGACGCGGTGCAAAAAGAAAGTAGTCATGAGCTTTAGCTCGTGCTGCCGCATCAATGCAAGTTCGAGCTGAAGCTCTGAACTACTTTCACGAGCGCAGTGACGAAGTCCGCGCCGTGCTGGAAAAGGAAAACATCCACGTCACGCACCACGCCGGCTGCATCCGCATCGCCGTGCGTGGCTACAACACTCGTGAGGACATCGTGAATCTGTTGCGGGTGCTCGACACCCTATAAGCGCCTGTGCAATCTTCACTCTATTTTGCTACATATGCCCGATTCAAAAACGACGATCATTTTGTCAGAGTCGGTGCAATGACGAGCATATACCCAGGTCACAGTAGTTTTCTCGAAAAATGATGAATCGTCGATGTCTGGGACGCTTAACCAGGAACGCACGTAGTCATGGTGGTGACCGACCAATACTTTCGACCATTCAACCATGGTCCGAGGAGTCAGTAATAGAGGCTGTTGGCCCTCACGATAAAATATTTCCAACGGCTTGCCATGACTTGCATTGTTATAAACATGCACCACCCCAACTTTCACAACATTTTTGTTAGGTGGATTCAGGCTAAACGAAACTTCTCTTGCCGACGTGGGGGTGCCAAGCAAACCAGTTATTCGTCCTGAGTCTTGTTGGCAAGCAAATCATTCCATTCTTGAAATGAGAATTGCCCAGCAGCAATGCGCTTGGTTGTGCGTTGCGCGACTCGCTCTTGGACGGCTTTAATTCGGGCGAGGCCCTCTTGCACATGAAGCCCTTGGGGAAAATTGTTCAGATATTTTGAAAAAGCACGCAGGGATGCGTCGTCATCACCGGCGGTTTCTGTGTTTTGAGCCAGCAGGAAAGCATCGCTCTCGGCATCGGTGAGTTGCTTCAACTTTTGCGAAGTCAGTTTTAGCTCCGCCTCAGTTTTCGCTGTTTGGTTTCTGAGATCGTTAACGTCCTTTTGAAGACTTTCATTGTGATTATTAGCCTCAGCGAGTCGCTTGGTGTAGTCCGTTATGACATGCTCGTGTTCTGCTAGAGACACCGTCGGGTCTCGTCGGCAAGCTGTAAGCTGAAAAACAACCGCAGCTAGCAGAAATGCAAGGAGGTGCTCCGATATTGTGATCATGACAGCTGATTTGTGAAGATTTACCGGCTATTCTTGGTTCGATCAATCAAAAAACACCTTCTCCGCCGTCTTGCGCAGCATCCAAGACTTGTCCTCGGGCGTGAGGAAGTCGAGACGGTCCCGGATGAGTGCCATGGAGTCGGCATAGGTGTGGTCGTCCTGCACCTGGGAGAGGCAGTCGCTTGCAGCTTGCGCATGACTGAAGCCATGTCGGTGTAGGACGCTTTCTTCACCCCGAGCGCGTAGAATGCGGAGGTCTTCATGTAGGTGAGCGGGAACTCTGCGACGCGGCAGAGATTATCGAGGTCAGTCCTTCTCCTCTCACCCCACGAACGCCCTGCCCGCCGGGAGCAGGAACTCGCGTCTCACGGCGACGTTCGCGTCGTCCCACCAGGGCCAGGCGGTGTCGGCGGCGTATTGGATGTCATGTCTCAGGCGGAGGGCTTCGGCGAAGGCGTCGTCGCGTTTTTGACGGGCCTTGGTGGCGTCGCTTTGGGCGTCGGACTGCGGGGCTTCGGTGCCGATGTATTTGGCGAGGGCGGTATTCGCCAAGACAAGGCGCTCCGGGATGACGCTGGGGAGGCTGTCCTCTGCGGCGTTTTTCAGGAGGGTGCCGACGCTCTGCTCGGCGAGGGCGCGGCTGCTGAAGATGTTCGTGCCGATGAAGTAGCGGGCCTTGAAGGCGGTGACTTCGGCGTCTTTCCATTCAGGATGCTTGTTGATGAACAGGCGGGCCTTGGTGCGGAGGAATTCGACGTGGCGCTTCAGGAGGGTTCCGGCATCTTCGCCGAGTCCGGTGTTCTCCTCTTTGTCCGTGGTGGCTCCGTGGGCATCCCCGCTCAAGTCATGCCAGAGGGCGCATTGGGCGAGGAGCTTGATGGGAGTATCCGTCTCCATGCCATCTGTGACGAAGCTCAGGGTTAAGTTTCTCAAAGCCTAACACCGCCTTCTACCCACGCCGTCCCATCAGGATCTTCAGGAAGGAACGAGTGCGGATTTCATCCAGCGTCAGGCCGGTGGCGAGGGCTTCTTCTTCAGTGATCGCTCCGCAACTGATACCGCGCAGGAAGAAGTTCAATAACCCCTGCCCAGTCGCGGCGTCGTCGAAGACATCGCCGTGAAGTGAAGCGAGGGCGGCTTTGCTGACGAAGGCTTTGAGCCGATTGGAAGCGGGGGCAAGGCCGCGCTGGAAGAAGGCATAGACGGCGGCATATCGAGCGATGAACTGCGCGGGATGGAGATCCCAGCCCTGATAGATGCCGTTGATGAGGGAATGCTCGGAGTCGCGATATGCCAGCCTCCACGCATGATGAACGGTTTTGCGATTGGCGGTTTCAAGCTCGGCAGAGAGAGTCGTTCCAGGCTCGGCACGATGCGGGGCCACGGGCATAATGTTCGTGGCTCCGTCGGAGAGGAAGATGCCGGTGCCTGCGAGCGAGACGGCCATCACCTCTCTGGCAAAGTCACAAACGGCGTGACCCATGGCCTGATAAGCGGCCGTGATATTGCGAGAGGCGGTGTAGTCATAGACACCGAAATGAACGCCAAGACAGCGACCTTGCGCAGCTTTGATCAGCGAAGGCAAAGTCAGCGATCCTGCGCGGCTGATGATGGCTTGCGGCGTTTCCAGCATCAGCTCCAGCTTGAGCGTATCCGCAGGCAGGCCGTTCTTCTGTTCGAGGATTTCCAGGAGCTTCACCACGGCGGTGACCTGCTCCGGGATCTGCACTTTCGGGATCGTGATGAGGAAGTTCTCAGGGAGCTTGCCGCCCGTTTCCTTCAGCAGCGTGGTAACAAAGATGTCCAGCGTTCTCGTGGCGCGGACTCGAAGATCTTCGTTCAAGGGCTTGATGCGGATGCCCACAAAGGGCGGCAGCGTGCCAGCAGCCAAGCCTTTGGCGACTTCCACCGCGCCTTGCGCCGCATGGGCGTCCTCTTCAGGATCAAGGCGGTTCCCATAGCCGTCTTCGTAGTCGAGGCGGAAGTCTTCCACGGCTTCACGTTGCAGCTTGCTGATGACCCTTTGATAGAGCCTCTCGGCAAAGGCTGGGCCATCGGTGAGTTCAAAGGCTTCGGCAAAGGTGGCCGCATCCGGCGCATAGGCCTCAAGGGTTTTCAGCGCCACTTCGCCCAATCGGCGGGAAGAGTCTGCCTTGAACAAATGCCCTCCCCCATAGACGGTATGGACGGGCTGACGGCGATTCGACTCGCCGGGATAGTATTCCAAAAAGGCTTCATTCGCCGTGCTGAGCGCGGTCGTGATGGGAGCAAGGTCGGCGTCGGTAAAGCTGGTAGTCATCGGGAGAAAAGATCGCAGAAAGCGGGCCAAATGAGTGGAATCAACCTCGTAAACTTGAGGCGTTAAGATCAGGCCAACAGCCCCACGGTCGCGAGATTGTTCCCTTGCGAAATGATGCCAGCGGTATGCGCCAGGACGATGAGCTGCGGTAAGGTCTGCACATTCAGCTTATCCATGATGTTCCGACGATGAATCTTAATGGTCGCTTCTGCAGCCCCGAGCTTCAGCGCGATCTCACGATTCAGCCTGCCATTGAGAACGAGCATGAGCACTTCGATCTGCCGAGGAGTCAGGTCTTTCATGCGCTCGCGGGCCGCGATTTTAATGGCCCGCTTATCCCGAAGCACCGTGGCGCGTCGCAGCGCCGCCTCCACGGCGCGAATGAAGTCACCACCGGCCACTGGGCTTTGCAGATAGTCCACGGCACCGGCCTTCATGGCCTGCACACAGGCCGGAAGCGTGCCTGATTCGGCAATGAAAACGACTTGCTCGCCGCGACCACGTTCGACGATCTGACGCTGAATCTCAAGGCCGTTCACATCTCCTAAATCACAGTCCAAGACCAGACACACAGGCCCCTTAAACGAAGGTCTGGCGAGGAACTCACGACCCGACGCATAAGTCTCCACGGCTCTTCCCGTCGCGAGAACCAGGCGCTCCATACTGCGCCGGGTGGCTTCTATATCGTCCACAATGCAAACCAAGGGCTCAGCCTTGGTCATGATGCCTCCTTCGATGTCTCTCCGCCTGACATGATGCGTAATCATGGAAGGTAAGTATAGCCAAGGCTTGCATTTGAGAAATTAATGTTTCAAATATACTCCATACAGATTTCAAATAGTATGGATCTCTATTCCCTGAATGTTTTCGTCGAGGTCGTCAGGCAGGGAGGCTTCACCGCCGCCTGTCCGCATGTGCATCTGACCCAGCCCTCCATCAGCCGCGTCATCCGGCAACTGGAGCACGATCTCGGTCATACGCTGCTGACTCGT
>JANYJH010000031.1 GCA_025361865.1 Phragmitibacter sp. | reverse complement strand
AGCGACTTCGGAGAGTCGCGCTCCCACTTGGGCTTGCAGACGAGACGCCTCTTGGCCTACCGGACCCGATGCTCGCTGGGTCGCCTGCCGATCCATTTCTTGAAGGTCGTCGAGAACACAAAGGGGTTCTGATAGCCCACTTCGATAGCGATAGACTCGATCTTCTCATTCGTCGTCGCCAAGAGCTCGGCGGCGCGTCGCATCCGCAGATAAGTGACCTGCCGCATGGGGGAACGGCCCAGTTGTTGGGTGCAGAGTCGGCGCAGGTGCTCCTCGCTCATGTGAGCGGCTTGGGCCAGTTCATGGAGAGTCCATTCTTCATTCAGGTGCTCGGCGACCTTTTCCCAGAGCAGGGACAGGCGCTCGTCCATCCGCCAAGGTTGAGCGAAGCGGAGGACGTAAGTTTGGATGAGTTCCACCCAGTGATGCATGGCGGCAGGGGAGGGCGTAGCATAGGCGTCCCGCCTGTGGGTAGAACAGGCATCCTGCCTGTTACTTGAAGTTGAGTTCACAGGCGAGACGCCTGTTCTACCCACAGGCAAGATGCCTGTGCCACCTCCGCACTCAGCATGAAGTCCCAGAACCGCCAGCCGCAAGGGTTCGGCATCAAACCGCGCCAGAACCGGTGAGCCCGCGCTGACGATGGGCCGCATCTCTGGCAAAGCCTGATACCGCACCCAAACAAACTCCCACAGCTTCCCCGGCACACAGCGGAAGGCATTGAGCATGTGAGGAGGCAGCAGACAGGCCATGCCCGCCTTGCAGACCATCCACCGCCCATCCACGAGGATGCGCCCCTCCCCGCCGAAGCAGGCCATGAAGTAGGTGCCGCTCTGCTTCTTCCGCACAATGGCATACGGCGCGACCGCCTTGGCCACGCCGAGATGAGCGATGCGATGCTGGGCCAACGCGCTGCACTTGGGCGCTGAAGCCAGCCACTCGCGCGAGTCGAGGTCATCCACGCGCACCACCGTCTGCGTGCTCTTCCCTCCCAGGATGTGGGTTTCAGTGAGGTCTTCGTGCGTTTGCGGCATGGCGGAAAGAAGCAGGAGTGAGTAGTGAATAGCCAGCAATCAGAATACGGACTCTTCAACCGCTTATGGACGCTAATAACCGCTAATAAACATCAGTTCAGAACATTAGAGTTAATCAGCGATTAGAACTTAAACTTTAGACACTGATTTCAAACCGCTAACTCACGCTGACTAACGCTAACATGAATGATGATTTTTAAAGGGAAGCTGTCAGCGTTAGTGAGCGTGGGTTAGCGGTTAAAAATTCATCCACTTAACCCCTGATTTTCCAACCGCTCATAGACGCTAATCATCGCTAATAAACTTCAGTTCAGAACATTAGCGTTCATCAGCGAAGATTAGCGGTTTAAAAATTCATAATTCATAATTCATAATTCATAATTCATAATTTAGCCTTTCATCCTATGCCCAACCCTTGGACCGGAATCGGTAATCCCTACACTCGCCTCGAAGTCGTCGAACGTCTCAATGCCACCCTCAAGCGCGGTGAGCCCATTATTGCCGCCGGAGCGGGCACGGGCATCAGCGCCAAGTTCATTGAAAAAGGCGGCGCGGACCTCATCATCATTTACAACAGTGGACGCTTCCGCATGAGCGGCCATGGCTCCACCTGCGGCCTCATGGCCTATGGCGATGCCAATGCCGTCGCCATGGAGATCGGCGAATACGAAGTGCTGCCGACGGTCAAAGAAATCCCCGTCATCTGCGGCGTTCATGCCACCGATCCGCGCCGTCGCATGTGGCATTGGCTTGGCAAGGTGAAGGACATGGGCTTCAGCGGCGTGAACAATTTCCCCACGCACACCATCATTGACGGCCACTTCCGCCAAGTGCTGGAAGAGACCGGCATGAGCGTGCAGAAGGAGTTCGAGATGGTCGGCCTCGCCCATCGCATGGACTTGTTCAGCGTCGTCTATGTAGCCACTCCTGAAGAAGCCATCGAGATGGCCAAGCAAGGCGCGGATGCCATCATCGCCCATGTGGGAACGACCGTCGGAGGAAGCATCGGCGTGACCAGCGCAGTCGTCAGTTGGGATCACACCGTGAAGGTGACGCAAGACATCATCGACGCCGCGAAGAGCGTGCGGAAGGACATCTTCACGCTCACCCATGGCGGCCCGATCAACACGCCAAAGGACGTCGAGTTCATCCTCAGCAAGACCAATGCGGACGGCTTCGTCGGAGCCAGTTCACTGGAAAGAATGGGCGTAGAGGAGTCGCTGACCAACCTCACGCGGGAGTTCAAGCGAGTGCCGTTCGGGAAGGCGTGAACTGATTTTTGAACCGCTAATGGACGCTAATTTTCGCTAACAGCTTCAATTCAAAGCATTGTATTTGTTAGCGTTGGTCAGCGTCCATTAGCGTTCCTTTTTCATAAATCCTTATGACTGCCGATTCCTTCCCTTCACCTGACGTTGATAAGCCCTTCTCAAAAGAAGGCTATGCGCTCATTGGCGCTGCCTACGCGGTGCATGACGAGATTGGTGGCGGTATGGCGGAGGAGATTTATCAGGAGAGTTTTGAGCGGGAGCTCACCCTCCGTCGCATCTCATTCGTGGCGAAGCAGGAACTTGCGATGTTTTACAAGGGCTATGAGCTGAGGAAGCGCTACATCCCTGATCTTTACGCCTTCGAGAGCATCGTCATTGAACTCAAAGCCGTTTCAGAACTGACCTCAGAGCACTATGCCCAACTCATGAACTACATGAGAATTTCACGCAAGCCTGTCGGATATCTCATCAACTTTGGCCCACTTGAAAAGACCGAGTGGAAGCGTTTTGTCATCCGTGAATTTTTGGAACGCTAACCCACGCTGACTTACGCTAACAAAATCCAGTTAAAGATGCTGTGAGCGTGAGTCAGCGGTTAATAAATCCTTATACACCTACCGCCCAACTCTTCCCTGAATCCGCCCTTATCCGTTTCAGAACATTAGCGATTATTAGCGTCCATCAGCGGTTTATAAATCATTCCTCCTCCCACCCATGAAATCGTTCTTGTCCCTCTTCCTAACCCTTGTTCTTCTCAGCGGTTTCTCCCAAGCCGCGGACCCGCTTCGCGTCTTCATCCGCTCCGGCCCGAAATCTCATGCGCCGGGCTGCCATGACCATCCGTCCTTCCTTCGCGATTGGGTGCCACTCCTGAATGAGCGTGGTGCCAAAGCCACAGGCGGTGATGACTTCCCCACGAAGGATCAACTCGCTGCCACCGATGTCCTCATCATTCATCGTGACGGAGGCGGTGACTTTAAGCCGGAGGAGAAGCTCCTGTTGGATGAATATACGATGCGCGGTGGCGGCATCGTCGTCATTCATGCGGGCACGGTGTCCAACACACCGGAAGGCACGGATTACTACAAGCAGCTCATCGGCGGCTCATGGCGCAGGGGACAGACGAAGTTTCTCGAGGGCAAGATGTCGCTCTACTTCACGGATCACGAGAACCCCATCACGAAGGATTGCTCGAACTTCGACATGACGGACGAGATCTATTACGACATGGATTTGGCCCCTAAAATCAAGGTGCTCGCGGCCGCCTACACACCGAATCCCTTGGGCCGTGATGAAAAGGCCATGAAGCGCGCCGCAGAGATGACGCACGGCGGAAAGGTCGTTTCTGTCTATGACGTGCAGCCGCAGGTCTGGACTTATGAGAGGAGCGCGGACACTCCTGTCCGCACTTCAAATCCAAAAAGCGGCGAAGCCGCGAAGAAAGATGAAGCGGGCAAGAGTGCCCGCGCTCCTCTTGTGTATCGCGCATTCGTCTGCATTCCTGGCCACGAATACGAGAACTTCTCTCGTCCTAATTTCCGCGCGCTGCTGTTGCGAGGCATTGCCTGGGCAGGGAAACGGGCGAACGCGGATGAACTCTGCAAGCCCGACGAACTGGGCGACAATCTTCGCTATGTGGAAGGCGGGCCGACGCGCCCGGAGAAGGCTGCGGCATTGCTCGAAGTGCATCCTGAGTTCAATATCTCGCTTGTCGCTTCCGAGCCGCTCGTGAACAAAGTTATGAACGTGGACTGGGATGAGAAAGGCCGCATGTGGGTCTGTGAGACACCGGAGTATCCGAATGGTCGCCGACTTCCCAAGACGGATGCTTGGAAGGAATCGGGTTCCGTGATCAAAGAGAACATCGCAGACCGTGAGCCGTCCGACCGCATCTCATGGCTCGAAGACACGAACGGCGATGGCGTCATGGACAAGAAGCATGTCTTTGCCGACAAGCTCGAACTCGTCACCAGCTTTGTCTTTTACAAGAACGGCGTCATCGCCACCTCTGCGCCGGACATTTGGTTCCTTGAAGACACCACTGGCAAAGGCGTCTGCGACAAGCGCACGAAGCTCTACACGGGACTCGGTGATCGCGACACGCACGCTGTTATGAACAATGCCCGCTGGGGGCTCGATGGCTGGATCTATGCGACCAACGGCTACAGCACGAGCGGCAAGGTCACCAATGGCGATGGCACGAAGGACTTCGGTGGCTACACGGCTGGCGTCGTCCGTTTCAAGCCTGACGGCAGCGCCTTTGAGCAATACTCGTCCAAGAACAGCAACACTTGGGGCCTCGCCATGACTTGGGACGGCCAGTGCTTCTTCACGCAGCCCACCTGTGGCGATGTGCTCATGCATGTCGTGCTGCCCGAGTCCGTGCTCGCCAAAGGCAAGCTGCCCGGCACGAACAGCTTCAACGTCCTCATGAAGGGCGAGAGCACCTTCCCTCTCATGAAATGGGAGCAGCAGGCTTATGTGCAGATTGATCAGGTCGGCAAGTTCACTGCCGCTGCTGGATGCGCCATTTATGAAGGCGGCGCGTGGCCCGCGAAGTGGAACTACAGTTACTTCACCACCGAGCCGACCATCAACATCGTGAGCCATCGCTTCGTCACTCCCGATGGCGTGACTTATAAATCAGAGAAAGAAAAAGGCCGTGAAGAAACCGAGTTCATTCGCAGCAAAGACCTCTGGTTCCGCCCCATCGAGAACCGCGTCGGTCTTGATGGCGCGCTCTACATCGTGGACTTCTACAACCAAGCCGTCATCCACAATGACACCCGCGGTCCCCAGCACGGCCCCGCGAATGCTGCGGTGCGACCTGATCGAGATCACTACTTCAGCCGCATCTGGAAGGTGCAGCATAAGGACGCGAAGAAGTTGCCGCCACTCCCCAAGATTGACACAAAGAAAGTGGCGTCTGGCGACTTCAATGAAGTCGATAAAGTCTTAAAGATTTTAGATTCCTATCCGAATGCGCAAACCAAACAGACTTGGTGGCGGTTGCTTTATGAGAGTAGTGCCGAGGGATTAAATCTTGATAAGAGACTGGGAAGCCCTGCCGAACGGTTGTTTAACAAAGTGGAGTTCGACAACTTGAGTAAGAAAGGGCTTTTCGACGGCAAGCCAGTTGATGATTCGGGGTTGCTATTGAACAATATTAACGAATGGCTCAAGGCGACCGATCCGTGGACGAAATCAGCGGTCATTGCGGGATCCCACTTTAATGCGGTCACGAATATCTTGCTGACCTTGAGTCGTCCTGATGGCGATCAGTTCACTTCTTTTGTGCAGGCGCTCTTACCCGCTGCTTTTGGGACTGATGCCGAGCTAAAAGCATCCAAACTTCTCGCCGCCTGCGCCACCGCACCGTCCAGCGCCGATGGCCTGAAGAACGTCATCTTGAAAGGCATTGCCGAACAATCGGATCTCAAAGTCATAATAGATGCCACGTTGGCGGAAGCCTTGAAGAAACTCCTAGCCAATCCCGCCACTGCCGCAGCCACCTTGCCGCTCGTGTCGAAGTGGGATACCAAGGGAGTGCTCGCTGAAGCGATGAAAGCGCAGCTTGCACAGTTTAGGGCCACGCTTGGCGATGCGAAAGCCACGGTGCAAAATCGCATCGCGGCGGCGCGCAGCCTCGTCACGGTGGGAGGGGCTGCCACCCAGTTTGTAGTCCCGCCTTTAGGCGGAACGGATACGCCTGATGAACTCAAAGCCGCCATCATTCAATCGCTGGGCGAGAGCGGGCGCGCCGAGATTCTCGTTGTGAATTATGACGGCCTGAAGGCCGAACTACGAACGAGTGCCTTTGATCAAATCCTCAAGCGCCCGGAAGCCACGCGAGCGTTTCTCGCTGCGATCACTGGGGGGAAGATTCAGCCTTCATCGCTCGCGCCCACGGATGTAGCTCGCTTGCGAACGCATCCTGACAAGCAGCTCGCAAAGCTCGCCAATACCATGTTGGACAAGCTCATCAGCCCGGCCAGCAAGGAAAAGAATAAGCTCCTAGCCATGCTCACACCGGAAGTGGAGAAGCCGGGCGGCAATGTGGAGAAGGGCAAACTTATCTTCACCGCGACCTGCGCCATTTGTCATAACCTGGGAGCGCGAGGCTCCGACCTCGCTTCAAGCAATAGCGCGGCTTTGCCGCCTAAAGATGATGAGCGGCAACGGAGTGCCGCGCTCCCAGGACTAAAGGCTGGTCCGCCACTGGATGGCATGGGCGCGCACTCGCCTGCGGATTTGTTGATCGCCGTGCTCGATCCGAACCGCGAGGTGGACCCGAGTTTCCATGCCTGGAATATCGTGAAGAAAAACGGTGAAGTCCTCGTCGGTGTCATCGCTCAGGAGAACACGGCTTCGCTTCAGCTTCGCAATCAAGCGGGTGCATTTGAAATTCCGAAGGACCAGATCGCGACTCGCGAGAACACGCATCGCTCGCTGATGCCGGAAGGCTTTGAGGCGCTCGGAGCCGAGAACCTGCGTGATCTCATGGCCTTCCTGAATGCCAGCGAGACACGCTTCCGCATTGTGAACTTGAACGAGGCTTACACGGCGGACACGCGGCATGGCTTGTTCGGCAGCGAGCAACAGACGAAGGACACGATCCATTTCGCGAAGTTTGGCACGGTCACCGCTGAGGGCGTGCCCTTCAC
>JANYJH010000019.1 GCA_025361865.1 Phragmitibacter sp. | reverse complement strand
CCGCCGTGCGCGTGGTCACGGAACCGACGGGTGATTTGAGCCAGCTTCCCTTCGCCAAAGGCTGGGCGGAGATGGAGGCGTTTCTGCGAATCCTGAAATAGTTCTCTGCGTTTCTTGTTTGTCTGTCCAACTTTGCTACGATGCGCGCTGATGTCCGAGATCAAGCCCTTCCAGAAATTCCGCACCATCCTCATCTTCGGCGCTCCCGGCAGTGGCAAGGGAACGCAGGGGAAAGTGCTCGGAAACATTCCGCGCTTTCATCACATGGCTTGTGGGGATGTCTTTCGTTCGCTGGATACCCGCACGGAATTGGGGCAGGAATTTGTGGAGTTTTCCAGTCGTGGCCAGCTCGTGCCGGACGAGACCACGGTGAAACTCTGGCGCGCCAATATTCACGACCGGGTAAAGACGCACCAGTTTAAGCCGGACATTGACTTCCTCGTCCTCGACGGTATTCCGCGCAATGTGGAGCAGGCCAAGTTCATGGAGGGCGACATTGAGGTCGTTCACGTTTTCCACCTTTCTTGTCCTGACCGCGCGGAACTGGCGCGTCGTCTGCGGAAGCGGGCCTTGAAGGAGAATCGCTTTGATGACGCGAATGACGAGGTCATTCAAAGGCGCATGAGAACCTACGAAGAGGAATCCAAGCCTATCCTCGAATACTACACTCAAGGAAAATACGCGGGCAAATACACCGTCACGGACATCAATGCGGATCACCCTCCGGTGAAAGTTTTCCACACGATCCTGAGCTGTATTCTGGAGTTGGACGCTTGGAAAGCGGTGGAAGATCTTCGTGTTTAAAAAGCTGAAGGTTCAAGCCACAAGCCACAAGCCTTTCCCCCATGCGACTCGTCTTCCTCGGCACTGGCGACATCGGCCTTCCCGTGCTGGAAGCGCTGCTGACCACGACCGATCATGAATTGATCGCCGTCGTAACCCAGCCAGACAAACCCGTGGGAAGGAAACAAATCCTCACACCGCCGCAGATCAAGGTGCGAGCCCTCGCCGCTGGACTGCCCGTGCTCCAACCGCTCCGCATTCGACACGGCATCGAAGAGCTAGTCGCGCTGAACGCGGATGTCTTCGTCGTCATCGCTTACGGTCAAATCCTGCCCCGCACGGTGCTGGATTTGCCGAAGGTCGCCTGTCTCAATATCCACGCCTCGTTGTTGCCGAGACATCGTGGTGCCGCCCCCATTCAAGCGGCCATCCGCGATGGAGATGCAGACTCAGGCGTGACCATCATGTGGATGGATGAGGGCTTGGACACCGGAGATATACTTTTGGAACAACGCTTGCCCCTTCGCCCTGATCACACTGGCGGTGTCTTGCATGATGAGCTCGCCGTGCTGGCTCCCACAGCGCTGCTCACCGCGCTGAAGTTATTGAGTGAAGGCCAGGCCCCTCGCGTTCCTCAAGATCACACGAAAGCGACGCACACCGGAAAGCTGGAGCGGGAGCACGGCCATCTGGATTGGCGTAAGAGCGCCACAGAACTGGAGCGGCTCATCCGCGCCTTTAACCCGTGGCCGGGGACGTTTGCCCTCCTGCCTGTTAGTGATGAAGAAACGATCCAGCTCAAGGTTCACGGAGCGCACAGGGTGGAGCAGGCGGAGGCATGTCCCATCGGTGGCACCGTTTTGGAAGCAGATGGAAGATTACTCGTCGCCTGTGGCCAGGGCGTTCTGGAACTCACGGAAGTCCAGCTTGAAGGCCGGAAGCGGATGACGACTGGTGATTTCCTGCGCGGTTACCCCATCACCGTCGGCACGGTATTGAAGTAGCCGCGTCAGGCATTTCCTCTCTTACAGGCTGGACTCAACGCGGCTCTACTAAAAATCAAGGACTCACGGTGACCTTCACTACATCCGTCCAATCACCGTTCGGCGTGCCTTTGTCCCAGAAACGCATCCGATATTCGCGCACTTCGGGAGTGCCTGCGACGAGCAGCGGGCGCTCATCCTCGTAGGGGCTTTCGGTGTCGATCGCGAGGAACTCCCACGCGCCGGTGCCGCGACGGCTCTCGATATACACGCCCATGTGGCTGTATTTGTAGAACTTCAGGTTGACGCACTGGCAGGTCGCGCCTTGCTCGGCTTCGGCGGTGAACTTCGGCACGGGATGGGTGGCGGGATCGTCTGCGGAGCCAATGAGGCCGAGGTCGGTGCCGATGGCGTCAATGTAGCCTGCGCTGAGCTTTATCTTCGCGATGAGAGTGAAGATGCGCGTGAGCGTGCCGGGGAGGGCCGCGCTCACACCGGCGGGCAGCGCGGGCGCGGTGAAGGTGGGCAGCACGAAGGGCGCACTGCCGCTGCCGGTGAGCACGTCATCCACGGCATCGGTGGTGGAGGGGGAGAAGTTACGCACGGCGGTGAGCCACAGGCCGAGCACGTAGTTGGCATACTTCGCATCGCTCACGCTGGCGGTCACATCATCGGCCACGACGCCGAGCG
>JANYJH010000009.1 GCA_025361865.1 Phragmitibacter sp. | reverse complement strand
CTCACGTTCAAAATCGTGCTGGCTCTGGCAGCCGTGATCATCGCGCCATTGACCGAGGAACTGATGTTTCGTGGCTTTCTTTATGGCGTGACGAAGCGCTTCACGGACCGCTGGTTCGCGGCCTTTTTCACCGCGCTCATCTTCGCCGTCATGCACCATCATGTGGGCAGCCTCATCCCGCTGTTTCTGCTGGCCGTAGGGCTGGCCGTTGTTTACGAGATCACAGGCTGTCTCCTTGTCACCGTCTTCATGCATGCCATGTTCAATGCGTGGAACCTCGCCCAGTTGATCAACCAGTGAACCTCTCGGACATCGGCGAGGACGCACTGGTGCAACGGCTCACGCAAGGTCTGCCACTGGGAGCCAATGTGATCGCCGGAGCGGGCGACGACTGCGCGGTCTTGCGCACGAACGGCCGCAGCGATGTCACCTTGTTCAAAACGGACTGCGTGGTGGAAGGCGTCCATTTCACGGCTGATACACCCCCCGTGCTGGTGGGTCGGAAGGCCCTCGCACGCGTGATTAGCGACATCGCCGCGATGGGCGGCCAACCGCAGCACGGGGTCATCACACTGATCTTACCTCCGCCAACCAGCGTGCATTATGTGGAAGAGCTTTACGTCGGCCTCAAGACCCTTGCACTGGACTTCGGCGTCTCCATTGTCGGTGGTGAAACCTCACGCGGGCCGCTCATTATCGTGTCCGTTTCCTTGATTGGCAAAGCGCCCGCGAAGCGTTGGATCAGCCGCAGTGGAGCCAAAGTGGGCGACCGCATCTTCGTGACGGGCAAGCTCGGCGGCTCGATTCGCGGGCATCATCTTCACTTCGAGCCGAGAGTCGCCGCCGCGCAATGGCTGGTCAGCAACTCCACGATCCACGCGATGATGGACCTCAGTGATGGCCTCGGCCAAGACCTGCCCCGCATGGCCAAAGCCTCCCATCTCGACTTCAAAGTAAAGGAGCAAGACCTGCCCGCGAACGACGGCTGCACGAAGCTGCACGCGTGGAGCGATGGCGAAGACTACGAGCTTCTCTTCGCGGTGCCAGCGCGTGCCGCATCGAAATTAAACACGGAATGGCCAAAGCAATTTCCCGCGCTGCTACTGACTTGCATCGGTAAATTCGTTCCCTTAGGCGAAGGCGAATCGCCCAGAACCAGCGCTGCCGGATGGGATCATTTTTGAATGATTTAAACCTTCGCGTCCTCGCGTCTTCGCGGTAACCAATCACATGACTCTGCTGGCCAACACCGAAGAAACCATCGCTTGGGGACGCGAACTCGCGATCTCATTGCAGGCCGGAGATGTCATCGCATTGGTCGGCAATCTCGGTGCAGGAAAGACACACGCGACAAAGGGAGTCGTTGCAGGACTAGGCGCAACGGCTCAGGTCAGCAGCCCCACGTTCACTCTTGTTCACGAATACATCGGCGGAAGGTTGCCCATCTTTCATTTTGATTTCTACCGGCTGGAGAGCGCAGAGGAAGTCATCGGCATCGGCTGGGATGACTACCTGGATGCCAGCGGAATTATCATCGTCGAATGGGCGGATCGCTTTGCAGATTTGATGCCCGCGCATAGTCAGTGGTATCGCTTTGCCGTCACGGATGATGGCGCTCGATCCGTGGAGAAGATGCTCTGAGCTTGCAAGGCCGCGTGGCCTCCCGTATCCACGAAGATGCCCTGCACGCTCGCTCTTGAAACCTCTAACGCCGAAGGAAGCGTCGCGGTCTGGCGGGATGGCGCGGTGATCTTTGACCAAAGCTTTACCTCGGAACGTTCGCATAACTCCCAGCTTTTCGCGCCACTTGGTGAGGCCTTGGCCTTATGCGGAGAGGATCTGGCGCGCATCGTCATCGGTCTCGGCCCAGGTTCCTACACAGGCGTGCGCATCGGCATCGCTGCTGCTCAGGGCATTTCTTGGTCGCGCAATGTGCCAGTCATCGGCCTGCCCTCCGTCATCGGCGTAGAGGCCACGGATTTCATCCTTTGTGGCGATGCCCGACGCGGCGCTTACTTCACCGCAGTAGTCGCAGATGGCTGGTTGAGTGGCGAGATTCTTCAGCACGATGCCGCCGCATTCAAGGCCACGCGAGACGCCGCCTCAGCGCTGCCTTGGTATTCCTTTGATGCCAAAGCCCCGCTCGGATTGGAAGAAATCACCTTGATCAAACCGAGCGCCGCCGTGCTGGCGAAGCGGGCCGCGATGCTGCGTGATGAGACCGTGTTTGCGCTTGAAGAGCAGCCCTTAGAGCCGGTCTATCTGAGCGCGCCGTTCATCACGATGCCGAAGAAATCAACCGCATAGAGCACAGAGAACGCAGAGAATTAAGAAGTCAGCCTTCTTTGTGCTCTCTGCGTTCCTTGCGGTTGAGTAGCTCTTACGCCCAAAGCGGCGCAGGATATTCCCCAGCATCCACGAGCTTCTTGATGCTTCCCACGACGACTTCTTTATCCTCGGGATAAGTCACGCCGAACCAAGAACTGGAGGTCTCTAGGACTTCGACTTCGGCCTCGCCATCTTTGATGAGCACATCCACGCACTTGGGGATGTAGCACTCGGCTTTCAAGTCGGTGCCGCTGGTCTTGAGGAACTCAGTGAAGGCCGCGTGGAGTTGGGGGAAGAGGTCAGGCGTGAAGCCGAAGAAGTTCATGCTGACTAGTTCGTTGCCGGTCAGTTCCACGGGGTTGGCGGGGTCTTCTTCGTTGCGGGCGCCGGTGGTGGATTTCACGATCTTGGTCATCTCGGTAACTGAGGAGAGTTTGCCATTCGTGCTGGTGCAGACGCCACGGGCCACGCTGCCGTTGTCAGAGAGCGTGTTGCTGAGTTTGAAGCCGACCATGGAGTATTGCTTCTTGCCACCGCTGGGGGCGAGCGTTTGCAGATTCGCAGCGAGTTTGGCAAAGGCATCGCGTCCGTAAAAGTCATCCGCATTGATCATCGCGAAGGGTTCGTGAATGAGGCCATCAGCAGCCAGCACGGCGTGCGTGGTGCCCCAGGGTTTGACGCGGCCTTCAGGAACGCTGAAGCCTGCTGGCAAATCCGTGATGCTTTGGAAGCCATATTCCACGGGGATGTGCTTATCGAAACGGCTGCCGACTTTCGTCTTGAACTCCTCTTCAAAGTCGCGGCGAATGACGAAGACGACCTTACCGAAACCTCCGCGAAGGGCATCGAAAACGGAGTAGTCGAGAACGGTCTCGCCGTTGGGGCCCATCGGATCGAGTTGCTTGAGGCCGCCGTAACGGCTGCCCATTCCGGCTGCGAGGATAAGAAGAGTAGGTTTGCTCATGTGATAAATTTCAGTGTTCAGTGTTCAGTGTTCAGTGTTCAGTGTTCAGTGTTCAGTGTTCAGTGTTCAGTGTTCAGTGTTCAGTGTTCAGTGTTCAGTGTTCAGTGTTCAGTGTTCAAAGCAGGCACGGCTCACTTAGAAGAGAATGGCTGAAAACTGAAAACTGAAAACTGAAAACTTCCTAACCCCATGCTTTCTCTCTCTTCCTGTCACCTCTACGGCATCGTTGATCTCGGCTACGTTAAGCCGGAGCTGGCGCAGGACATGACACGGGCTCTGGTGGAAGGCGGCGTGGATATTCTGCAACTCAGGGCGAAGCGCCTGCCGGCGTCGTTTGTAGAAACCCTCGCTTACAAGATGCATCGCATCACGAAGGAGGCGGGAGTGGCTTTGGTTATTAACGATCATCCGCAAGTCGCGGCAGTCGTCGGTTGCGAGGGCATTCATGTGGGGCAGGATGACTTGGGTGTGGCGGAGACGCGGCGCATCGTGGGTGCGCAGTGCTTCATCGGCAAATCCACGCACAGCGTGGCGCAGGCTCGGGCGGCGATGGTCGAGGGCGCGGATTACATCGGCTTCGGACCGCTTTATGCGACGGGCACAAAGCCGGACTATGTGCCCATTGGATTGGAAGACATCGCAGAGGTGGAAGGCTTCGCGACGGTGCCCGTGTTCTGCATCGGCGGCGTTAATCAGGGACGGCTGGAGGAGGTCCTCAAGGCGGGAGCTAGGCGCGTGGTGGTGGTATCCGCGTTCTTGCTAGCCGATGATGTGCGAGCAGAAGTGAGGCGGATCAAGGAGCGGCTTGGGAGCGAGGAGGTTCGCTTCGCAGCTTCGCACTAGCGCGCCTGAAGCGGCTTTAAAAGCCGCGCTCCATCTTAAAGCTTCTCGCCGTATTTCTTGAAGTGCAGTTCTTTGGCCTGATCCACCCAGTGTTCGCGCTCGACGCGATCTTTGAAAGACAGGCGACTGGAGAACTCACGCGCCTGATCGAGGCTCCACAATGCGATCTGTTTATAGGTGTAGATGCCGGTTTCGTTCAAGCGACTTTGCAGCGTTTCAGCGACGCCTTTGAGCTCGGTCAAGTCATCCACGATCTGCGGTTTCGCTTGGTAGAGAATGCCGAGAAGCAAGTCATTGCGGACGCTTCCGGCAAATAAGGCATCGATGTAGGCGAGGCCCGCTCTGGAAGGCTTGTTGTCTGACGGCTCTCTCACTGGGGGCGCTTCCGGCAGTGGCGGCAGGCTCTCCAAAGGCGACGCATCAACCAGTTCCAGCATGGGTGGGGGTTCGGTGATGGGCGCTGTCGAAGCGGAGGTTTCAAGGGCGGGGATGGGCAGGATCGGTGCAGCGGTGAGAGGCCCAGGGGCAGGATCAGTCATGGGCAGAACCTTGATGGGAACGGCGGCGTGAATGGGCGATGGAGTGACGGGCTCAAGGGTGATATTCGGCGCAACCAATGCGACGACCTGAATGGGCGTAGTCGCGGTCGCGGGAGCCTTATCCAATGGAGCGATGGGCGGGGCCACAACCTTGGGGATAAGTGCTGGCGGAGGAGTGGGGATGATCGACTCACGCGATGGTTGGAGAGGCGCTGCTGATTTTTTGATTCCAAGCGTGGTCAGGACGCGGCTGAAGAAGCTCTTAGCGGGTGGGGCGGGGGACAGCTCGGCAGGGTTTGTCGTGGTGTGGAGCAGAGCGTTACGAGAAGCGCTGGACACAGATTTCACGGAGGCAGCCATGCTTGCCATCATCTGTGATGAGGGAACCGTCGTGGGGCCTTGCGGGAGCATGGCCAGCTCCAGAGCGGCCAAAGTAGGCACGCGGGAAGTTTCCTTCGAGGGCAAGGTTTTGCTAAAGATGGCCGCAACGGAGGGAGCGCCGACGGCCTCTGTCCATAGACTGTAAGCACGGCTGGCGGGAAGCTTCTGAGGCTTGATGGGCGCGGGCATCCAGCCGTTCTGAGTCCAGAGGGAATGGGCTTTGCTAGACTGAAACATGGGCTTCGGTGGCTCCCAGCCTTCCTCAGTCCAGATGCAGAAGGCCTGACTGGCGGGCGTCTGGAAGGAAGTGGTGGTGGTCGGTTCCCAGTCGGGACTTGTCCAGAGGGAGAAGGGCTGGAAAGGCCGCTTAATAGGGGTCCAGTCGGCCTCTGTCCAAATGCTGTGCGCAGCACTGGCGGGCGTCTGGAAGGAAGTGGTGGTGGTCGGTTCCCAGTCGAGGCTTGTCCAGAGGGAAAAGGGCTGGAAGGGCCGTTTGATGGGGGTCCAGTCTGCTTCCGTCCAAACACAGTGTGCCGCACTGGCGGGAGCTTTTTGAGCGGACTGAACGGCGGGCGTCCAGTGGGCTTCTGTCCACAGAGAGAAGGCTAGGCTGGGGAAGAATTCACGCTTGGCAGGGCTCCAATCTTTTTCTGTCCAGATCGTGAAAGCGCGTGAACTGAGAAGCGGGGGCTTGCTGATGCTTGGTGGGGTCCAAGTATCCTCAATCCAGAGGGAGAAGGCCCGCGAAGGTGGGATGCCGAGGCGGGGCTTGAAGTCGGGCTCCGTCCAGAGCGAGAAGGCTTTGCTAGGTAGAACGGGCTGCGGTTTGATCACCGGCGGCTTCCATTCCGGCTCCATCCAAACGCAAAACATATGTCCCACGGGGAAATGTAAGGTGGGCATGGGCAGCGGTGCCAGAGTGAGCTGGGTGCGGGGCTGATTAAAACTGACCAGAGGACGGGTGGACTGCTCCGTGAGCCGACGCTTTAGCGTGGCGACTTCACTCTTCAAGGACTCAACAACCTCTTCCGCCTGAAGCCAGCGACGTCGATAGCGCCCCCATGTCAGGAGGCCGAAGAGCAGTCCGATGAATAAGAACGTTCCGGCGATGATACCAACGAAGATGCCGCTGTTGACGAAGAAATACGTCATGGCGTCCAAATCACTGAAGAGGGAGGCGAGGGTGCTGTTCATGGGCTTCATCACTTCACGATCATCTCTACGAATCCGCTGGCCGTGACTCCAGCAGGAAGGTGGGCGGGTTCTACGACTACGATCTCCAAGGCCTGCGCTGACAGGCCGCGATCTATAAACTGGGCGACCACCGCCTCTGCGCGTTTCCGAGCCAGAGCCTGTGCTGTTTTCAAATCAATTCCCGTGTCCGGGTGCGCGGCCAAGATGAGCTTCAGCAGTGGCCCAGCGGCGAGGATCGCCTTACCTGCGGCGTCGATCTTCGGCATCTCAGGCGTCGCAACGGCAAAGGAGTTCGTCTCGAACTGCACGCTCCATTGTTGGAAGGAATTCCCCAGCGACTTGAGCACTTCGGGGTCGATCTTCGACACCGCCTTGTAACCCGGCAGATGATAGATGGAGGGGAAGAATCTCAAGTCAGGCTTCAGCGTGATTTCATTCCCCAGCTTACTAAGCAGAGGCTTCCAGGACTCATACAGCGCTTCCGTCACATTCGCACTGAAGCTGATGCCGTTCGCATCCGCCTCGAAGGCCATATTCTCCTGTGAGCTTAAAAGGGCCGCGATAAAGTCAGGCAATGTTTCCACACGCGTAAAAGGAGCCTGGGACACATAGGGGCCTGCCAGCAGATCCTTCGCGTCCAGCATCGTCTCGATCTTAGTGCCCAGGGCAGCCTCGATCACTGCCTCCCGTAACTTCGTTCCCGGCAGCATCCCTGCGGCACGGATGGTGTTCCCTTGCTTCGTGATTTTCAGCGCGGCAGGCACACGGATCAATCCCCACACTGGCTGGAAAAAGGCCGACACTCCCTCGTTTTTCTTCAGGGGTTCGTTCAATGCCGTGACGTAAGAAGAAATGACGACCTCCTTGTTCTGGATGATCAGGCTGGGGCGCGTCACCTTCAGTAAAGCAGTGAAATCACGCAAGGTGGCCTCATCATGCAGGCAACCGCTCAGCGTCAGGCGTTCACCCTCGATCTTGCCATCGAGCTTCGCGGGAATTTGAATGTGATTATCCTCTTCGCGACAGCGCACCCCAGATACTGATTGGATGATCCGCTGCCGCGCTTCCTCACGAGCTGCGAGGTCCGACACCGCACCGCTCAACACCACGTCCATGTAATCAATCCGAGCTTTCAGACGCACATCATCAAACATCGGATCACTCAACGCCTGCCTGACCTGAGACACGAGCAAGCCCTGCATCTTCTGGTTAAAGTGAAACCGATGAAGCAGGACCAGCACGGGCAGCAGGATCAAAGTGATGATGATCAACAGGAAGCGCATGAGGGCAGTCCCGTAAATGTAGGCGACACCCCGCTGGTCTGGCAAGTATCCTTATGGCAATTAAAGTCTCCACTCCATCAACATCTCCAAAGGAATTCGGGATTGCGGATTGGCCATTTCCGTTGGAAGACCCATCTGCCTTCTCCCCTTGCATTGTTTCATCTTTCAAAATTCATCCTTCATCCTTTCAACCTCATGTCCATCCTCATCTCCGGCTCCATCGGCATCGACAACATCATTACTCCTCATGACCGACAAGACGGACTGCTAGGAGGCTCGCTCGCCTATTGCGCCCTCGCCGCCAGCATCTTCACGAAACCTGTCTATATCTCCGGCGTCGTCGGCCATGACTTCCCCAAGGCCCATCTCGACATGCTCGCGAGCAAAGGCATCGACTTCGGTGGCCTTGAGCACAGCACCGGAGACAGCTTCACCTGGACTGGCGAATACCACGCTGACATGAACACCCGCACGACTCACGCCTTCGGCATCAACGTCCTCGAACACTGGAAGCCGCAAGTCTCTGCTGATGGAGCCAAGGCCAAGATCGCCGTGCTCGCGAACATGAGCCCCGACAACCAGATGCAAACGCTCGATCTGCTCGCGAAGGATACCTTTGTCGCCGCCGACACGATGGACCTCTGGATCGGCATCGCTAATGAGCGCCTCCATGAAGTGTTAAAGCGCATTGACCTCCTCGTCATCAACGACGGCGAAGCCAAGGAATTCGCCAAGACCACGAACATCATCGAGGCAGGTCGTCGCCTTCAGGCTAAAGGCCCGCGCTATGTCATCATCAAGCGCGGTGAGCACGGCAGCACTCTCTTCGGCATCACCCCGAGCGAATTCTTCACCTGCTCCGCCTATCCTCTCGATAACGTCTTCGACCCCACGGGCGCAGGCGATAGCTTCCTCGGCGGCCTTGCAGGCTGGCTCGCAGCCAATGAGAAATTCCAGCCCACCTTTGAAGACCTGAAGACCGCCGTCGTTCACGGCAGCGTCGTCGCCAGCTTCACTTGCGAAGCCTTCAGCACCCAGCGCATTGAGCGCGTCACCGCCGCAGATGTGAAGGGGCGCATCGAAGACCTGAAGCGGTATTCCGCGTTCGTGGCCTAGCATTACGGGCAATGTCTGGTGCTAAACCCAACGAGACGACCTTGCTGGCGATGCGCGAGCCTCTGGCTAGCCTGCCTCGCTTTGCAACGGTCGCCGAGCTGTTTGATGATCTAGAAAGCTGACAAGGGAAACTCTTCAAACCACCCTCGTCCGTATTTAATTCAATGCGCACCATCCTCCGAGTCTTCTCCTACGTCCGTCGTTATCCCTTCATGGCTTCAGCGCAGATGGCCTGCGCGATCATTGGCACGCTGATGGTGCTGGTCTTTCCCGGAGTCACGCGGGAGATCGTGGATGTGGTGATTCCGAAGGGGCAGATGGATCGCTTACCAGGGCTGATCTTCATCGGACTTGCGGCCTATTTTGCTCAGGATTTACTGAACTCCCTGCGCATCCAGATCAACAATACCTTTGAGCAGAAAGTCATCTACGATCTCCGTAGCGACCTCTACGAACGCCTCCAGCGCCTGCCTTTGCGCTGGTTCGATAATCGGCCCACAGGCGACATCATGACCACGGTTTCTGAGGATATTCCTGCCGTGGAGCGCGTGCTCATTGACGGCATTGAGCAAGGCGTCATCGCCATCCTGCAAATCACCGTCGTGGGTGTCTTCATGTTTAGGACAAGCCCCACACTGGCCCTGATCGCGCTTATCCCCATCCCGTTCCTCATCGCGGGTGCGGTCGCTTACACGGCTTCATCAAAGGATCGCCATCGCGGCGTTCGCAAGGCCAGCAGCGCCATGAACTCACTGCTTCATGACAACGTCGCGGGTATGAGGCAGATCAAAGCCTACGCGATGGAGACTGAGGAACATGAGCGCTTCAACCTCGCTAGCGATGCCCTTCGCAGGGCCACGCTGAACGTCATGCGCGTCTGGGCGCTGTATCGTCCGAGCATGAATTTCCTGAACAATCTCGGCCTCGTGCTAGTGCTTTGGTTCGGTGGACGCGCGGTTTATGAGTCCAATCTGGCGCTCGCGACCAACCCGAATTTGAAAGCCTTCACAGTCGGTGATCTGGCCATGTTGCTCCTCCTCATGCGCTTCTTCTATGAGCCCATCGGCCAGCTTCATCAGCTCAATCAACTCTTCCAATCTGGCCGCAGTTCTGGCGAGCGCGTCTTTGAAATTCTCGATTCCGTAGAAGAGAAGGACACGCATGAAGGTCGCACTTTGTCCTCCGTTAGCGGTCACATCATCTATGATCACGTCGAGTTCTCATATGGCAAAGTGCCCACGGTTCACGACATCTGTCTGGAAGCCTTGCCCGGTCAAACCATCGCGCTCGTCGGCCCCACCGGAGCTGGCAAGAGCACGCTCATCAACCTCCTCACCCGCTTCTACGAATACGACAGCGGCACCATCACGCTCGATGGCGCGCCCGTGCATGAGCTGAACAAGGACTGGCTGCGGCGGAACATCGGCTACGTCACGCAGGAGAGCTTCCTATTTAACGGCACGGTTCGTCAGAATCTCTGCATCGGAAAACGAGATGCCACGGATGAAGAACTCTGGTCCGCGCTGGAGAGCGCCAATGCGAAGCACTTCGTCGAAGTCCTGCCTGATGGTCTTGATACGAAGGTCGGCGAGCGCGGCATTAAGCTCAGCGTCGGCGAGAAACAGCGCGTTTCTATCGCCCGCGCCTTATTGCGCAATCCTCCGATCCTCTTGCTCGATGAAGCCACTGCGAGCGTGGACACGGAAACCGAGCGTCAGATACAGGCGGCGCTTGATCGCCTGATGAAGAACCGGACGAGCTTCGTCATCGCTCATCGACTGAGCACCGTGCGCAATGCGGACCGCATCTATGTGCTCGATGGCGGTCGCGTCTTGGAAAGCGGGAACCATGAAGAACTCATCAGCCACGATGGTTTGTATGCCAGTCTGTGCCGGACGAGTTTGATGGCGTGAGTTTATAACTCGGGCACATGCTCGGTCTCATAATTTTCAATCAAAACGCTGAGCACTTCCATCAAGGAGGCGAGGGGATGGTTTTCATCTTCTCCCACCTCATCAATCAAGCGATCCAGCATGGTAACGGCAGTCTGGTATTCAACCTCCGTATGAGGCACCAGCAATACATCCGAGAGCGAGGGCCAGATCGCGGCCACTTGATTGAGTTCTAGGACGGGCATGATTACTTCCTCCACTTGTTTTGATCGTATTCACTATGTGTCAGGACAGCACGGATGTAAACCTTGCAACGGTTGTAATGAATGGCCGCAATCAGACGGACCTTGTTTCCAGCGATATTGAAAACGGTCAGATTGTCCACTTGGTCGGCAGATGGAAACACGGAGCGCAGGCTGGCAAAGTTTTCAAAGTCCCGTGCCTTCATCTCACGATACCAATGTCGCAATCCAGAGCGACAGTCAGGATGCTGGTCGGCAAACTCATTGAGTCTTTTGCGCGTGATGATATGCATTTTGACCGGAACTGATTCCAGCGAGTTACTTGCAACCTCCCATGTCTTCGTCAAGTAAAGACAACATGTCATCCGAACCCTCCTGGCTCTCCACTCCCGATGAAGTCCGCGCTCTTCGCGATCAGCTTGATGCACAGGGTAAGAAGCTGGTCTTCACGAACGGTTGCTTTGACCTGCTTCATGTCGGGCATGTGCGCTATCTCCGCCAAGCCAGGGCTCTCGGTGACGCGCTGGTCATTGCCTTGAATTCAGATGCTTCAGTGCGTGAGCTCAAAGGGCCTACTCGTCCGGTGAACAACGAGGAGGATCGCGGGGAAATCCTCATGGCTTTGGAGTGCATTGATGCCGTGGTGGTCTTCGATGAGCCGCGCGCGACGAAGCTCATCGAGCAGATCAAGCCGCACCTCTACGCGAAAGGTGGCGACTACACGGTGGAGACTTTAAATCCCGAAGAGCGCGAGGCCTTGGATCAGGCGGGGGCGAAGATTGAGATTCTGCCGCTCGTGCCGGGACGTTCCACGACGGCGACCTTGAAGCGCGTTGCGGCGGGTGAAGGCAAGACGGATGATCGTTTGAAGATCGCCGTTCTCGGCTCAGGGTATGGATCGAATTTCGAGGCCATTCATCACGCCATCCAAAGCGGCGCACTCAAGGCGGACATCCGCGTGGTCCTCTCTGATGTGAAGGACTCACGCATTCTTCAGAAAGCCGCAGAGTTCGGCGTTGCTAATCTCTTCGTCGAGCCAGGAGCTACCGGCGGAAG
>JANYJH010000005.1 GCA_025361865.1 Phragmitibacter sp. | reverse complement strand
TTCCCCAATCCGTGGAGCATCGACGATCTTCAATGGGCATCCGACTCCCATAGCTTCACCTTCCTCTATAACCAGCGCGGTCATCAGTTGCTACGCCTCATCAGCGTGGATGCCGCCAACGGCAAGGCGAGCACGGTGATCGAAGAAAGCAGCACGACCTTTATTGATTACTCGCAGAAGACTTATCTCCGTCGAATCCATCCCACTCATGAGGCCATCTGGATGTCAGAACATGACGGCTGGAATCATCTCTACTTATACGATCTCAATTCAGGAGCCCTGAAGAATGCCATCACTCATGGCGAATGGGTTGTCCGCCGAGTGGAGCGGATCGACGAAGAAAAGAGACAGGTCTGGTTCTTCGCCATGGGTATCCGTGCCGGGCAGGACCCGTATCATGAACATCTCTGCCGGGTGGACTTTGATGGCTCGCATTTGGTCGTGCTTACGGAAGGCGACGGCACTCATCAGGTGAACTTTTCTCCGAATCAGAAATGGTTTGTAGATACGTTCTCGCGAGTGGATCTGCCGCCCATCACGGAGCTGCGATCCTCACAAGATGGGCATCTTGTCTGCGTCTTGGAAAAAGCAGACGCGAGCAAACTAACCTCGGCTGGATGGACAACTCCCGAACGTTTCACCGCCAAAGGTCGCGATGGCAAAACCGACATCTGCGGCGTGATCTTCAAGCCCTCGAACTTCGATCCCGCTAAGAAATATCCTGTTATCGAGCAGATCTACGCGGGGCCTCACAACTACTTTGTGCCCAAAGCCTGGGGGCTTGAGATCGGGCCTCACAAGATGGCTGAGCTGGGCTTCATCATCGTGCAAATTGATGGCATGGGCACCAACTGGCGGTCGCGCGCCTTTCATGACGTGGCTTGGCGGAACCTCAAGGACGCCGGTTTCCCTGATCGCATGGCCTGGATGAAAGCTGCCGCGCAATCACGGCCTTGGATGGACCTTGATCGCGTCGGCATCTACGGCGGAAGTGCTGGCGGACAGAACGCTCTCGCGGGACTTCTTCATCATGGGGATTTCTACAAGGTCGGCGTCGCAGACTGTGGCTGTCACGATAACCGCATGGATAAGATTTGGTGGAATGAAGCCTGGCTCGGCTGGCCGGTCGGTCCGTGGTATGCGGACGACAGCAACGTCACTCACGCCGCCAAGCTGACTGGCAAGCTCATGCTCGTCGTGGGTGAAATGGATACGAACGTCGATCCGGCAAGCACGATGCAGGTGGTGAACGCCCTTGTGAAAGCCGATAAAGATTTCGATCTTCTCATCATGCCCGGCACGAACCACGGTGCCGCCGAAACGCCGTATGCCAGCCGACGGCGCATGGATTTCCTAGTGCGTCATCTTCTCGGCATGGAGCCGCGAAGCTAACCAAGGGAAGGCTTCTCACCTTCCCTCCGCCTCTAGGACGCTAGGCTTCCCTGTTCGGTCTAAAGCCCGCGCTCTTTACCACGCGACGCGGAACCCGACCGAGACCGTCTGGTCGGTCACATTGCTGCGGGCCAACGAGGTCTGATACGCGGCATACCACGCGTAGCGGTCCCAGCTCACGTTCAGCGCGGCGGTCACCAAGGCGCTGTCTCGCCCGGTCCTCGGGCCGTGCACGGTGAACGTGTCTCCGGCTCCGTTGGCGAACCGGGAGCTAAGCCCCAGTTCATTCGTGTCAAACTCATGCTGCCACTGCGCGCTCACGGATGGGGTGATCGTCGTCGCTCTCACCTTCGCCGTGTAAGCGGCCCGCACGCCGAACCGGCTGCGCAGCGACTCCTCCGTCTGGTTCCCGATGCGCAATGGCTCCAGCGATCCCTGCTCGTCATACCCGCTGAGGCCCACATTGGTGTAAAGCAGCGAGGCCAGCGGCGTCACCGTGAACGAGCCCAGCTTCGCATCGTAACCCAGCGTCACCGCGGCGTCGAACTGACCTCCGTGCGTGCTGCCCTTGGCCCGACCGTCCAAGGCGGCGCGCTCCGTGTCGTAGCTGTTGTAGCCGCCGGTGACCAGAGCCTGCGCGAACACGCCGCTCTCATGATGATACAGGCCGTAGAGACCAACGCGTCCTCCGTCCACCTTGACCTTGCCGCCGCCGGTGAGGTCCGTGTCCGTCCGGGCGTATCCCGCCGTGAACCCGACCACGAAGCTCTTGCTCAAGCGCACGTCGATACCGATGGCCGTGCCGCCTGTTTCAATGTCGTAGCCCTTCGCGTTGTAGCTCCCGTCCAGGCTCGTCGCGTTGCCCGTCGCGGTGACGAAGAACCCGTAGTGATCTTCCGTGGCTTCCTGCACCGGGGCCACCGCTTTAGCGTTCTTACCGCTCGGTGCCGGTCCGGCCAGCACCGGCGTATCCGGCCCGCCGCTACGGATGTCCGCGAACCGTTGATCCAGGCTCAGGGCAAAGCTGTCACTCTGGGAGAAGCCCAGCGTGTAGATACTCGTGAGTTCTTCCGGCGCGATCAGGTCCAGCGCATGAGGCACTTGGGTGATACGCAGGCCGTTGTCCAGATGCGTGAGCACCGCATCCTGACGGGCATCGTTCAATGCACTGTCCAGCGCCGCCGCCGTCGCCGTCTGGTTCGGCGTGAGCTTCAGGAAGCTCAGCGCGTTCGCGAAGGTGTTCTGCGTCGGTGCGATCAATACCGCATTGCCAGTGTATTGCGCCCCGAGGTAAACGAGCGAGCCCGGCCCCTGCGCATAAGGGGAGATCACGTTCGTGAACGTGCCGCTCACCCCACCGCGCGCACTGAGCACCCGGTAGCTGGGGCCACCGCGCTGTGGCACGGGGATGCCACCCACATCCTGGATGCGGAGCGTGCCGCCGAGACTTGCGCGACCGGACACCGCCAACTGATCATGCGACTGCGGGCCAGCCAACTGGATGACCAAACTGCCATCGTTCGCCTGGCGGTAGTTCCCCGTGATATGGAGGGTGCCGATGCCATTGCCCGGACTGACGATGCCGCTATTGCTCACGTTCCCCACCACCGTGCCGCTCCCGCTGAGGGAGGCCCCGTGGAACACGTTCACCGCCGGAGACTGCAATACCCCGTTCACCGTAGCCGTCGCACCGCTGTAAAGGTTCGTGCTTCCACCCACGAAGGCCACGCCATCCACCGTCAACACGCTGTCTGACACGTTCAAGTCAACGCCCGTCGTGAAGACCCCGGAGGAGGCCACGTAGAGAACGCTATTGGCAGCGATCGTTGTCGTGCCGCCCACCGTGAGGACGTTGTTCACCAGAGTCGTGGAGCTCGGGTCGTGGTAGTCCCCGCTGATTTGCAGGACGCCGTTCACCACCACGAGGCTGTTGCTCACGTTCGTATCCCCAGCCACGAAGAGGCTGTTCGGGCCGGGCACCGTCAGGGTGCTGTTCGGGACGAAGAGGTTGTTGATGTAGGTCTTCAACTCCTGGAAGCCGCTCTCCGTCAGACCGCTGATCACGTTCCCGTTCGTGGTGTAGTCCGCGAAGGTGGGCACGCCGTTCTCGATGTTGTGCAAACGGTTACCCTGAGCGGTAGCCCCGATGATGGCGATCTGCACGCTGTCCCCGTTCAGGAAGAAGGTGGACTTGTATTGGACATCCGGGTTGGTGGAGATCGCGCTGAACTGCCCCAGCGTGAAGCCCAACTGGGAGCCGAAGCTCACCAGCGTGTAATGCTGATTGATCACCAGATCCTGCGGGCCGATGGCAAAGATGCCGCCACTGCCGCCATTGGTGAAGGCTCCCGTCACGTTGATGACATCTCCCTGCGTCGGCTCCAGAGCGATGAAGCCGTTCGTCCACTTCAGGGAGGACACCTTCAGCGGGCCCACCGTGCGCAGCGCGCCGTTGTTCAAGACCACCGGGCCGGTGCCCAGTGCGGAGGAGTTGCCCGTCTGCAGCCCGCCGTCGTTGATGGTGGTGCCGCCCGTGTAGGTGTTGGCTACGGCGAACGTCGTCGTTCCATAGCCGTTCTGGTTCACATGAACGCTGCCGCTGATGAGCGGGGCGAAGGTGAGGCTATTCGTCTGGTTGAAGTTTAAGACCGCCGTGCCTGGACCGCCTTTGACCTCGGCTGCGTTCAAGGTGCCTGCCGTGTCCGTCCCACCGAAGGAGCCAATGTTCAGCGTGCCCTTTCCACCAGCTTTTTCTGCGAGGCTGACGATGCCCGTGCCGTCGCCCACAGTCACCACGCCGCCGTTCTTGAGGTTGAGCGTGCCCACATCACCCGACCAAATCGCCACCGTCAGCTTGCCGCCCACCTTCATGATGGAACCCGCACCGTCCACGTTCACCGTCGCCGTGGTTCCAGGATCGCTGTAGTAGCCGAGGATGGCATCGTTTGCCCCGGTGACATCCACCTTGCCGCCGTTCGTGATATTGAGAACCTGGCTGCTGCCGGAGTAGCTATAGCCGATTTTAAATTTAGCACCGCTGATAGTCCAAGTGGACCCGGCTCCGTCCACGTTGGCGATGGCTGAGCCATAGTTGTCACCGAGGAAGGCACCGTAGTTGCTGGTGACCTTGCCACCCTTGAGCACGTTGAGCGTGGCGGTGCCTTTCCCGTAGGTGCCGATTACCAAAGTATCGCCGACGGCGGTCGAGCCCACGCCATCCACCGTGAGAGTGCTCGTTTCGCCAACGAAGCTGTGATAGCCAATCTTCAGACTGCCGTAGTTGAACGTGCCCTGGTTGGTCACCGTCAGGCTGGTGCTGGCGGCCCCATAGTAGCCCGAGAAGTCGCCGAGGTAGTTGTAGTCGCTTTTCAAAGTGAGCGTTGAGCCAATGCCATCCACCGTCACGGATGCTGGAGCGTAATAGCCAAAGCTGGCTTCATCATTCGCGGTGAGCTGGCCACCGTTGGTGATGTTGAGAGTGCCGCTGGCTGCACCGGTGATGTCGTTGCCCACAGTGAGGTATCTGGTCACGGTCACGCTGCTGCCCGCGCCGGACACGTTCATGATGGGCGTCTTCCCCGGGATTATGCCGACGGTAAGATCCCTTGTGGCGGTGATCTGTCCCCCGCCGGAAACTTCCAGCGTGCCGTCGCTGACGGTGGTGTCACCGGTGTAGGTGCTTATTCCCGTGAGGGTGGTCTTGCCTGTGCCCAGTTGGTTCACCTCGGCTTTGCCCGTGATCTTCGGTGCGAAGGTGAGGCTGTCCGTCTGGTTGAAGTTCACTGTGGCCGTGCCCGCGCCGCCAAAGACCTCTCCGGCGTTGAGCACGCCCGCAGTGGTGCTCAGGTCGGATTTGCCGATGTTCAGCGTGCCGCTGCTGCCAGCCTGTTTGCCGAGGGTGACTTTCGCGGCACCGCCGTTCACGTCCACCTGCCCGCCGTTCTGAATGTTCAGCACGCCAGGGCCCGTGTCACCCACGATGACTTCGCCGCTGTTCGTCCACTTTGATCCCGCGCCGTCCACGGTCACGGTGCCCAGGAGGGTAGTGCCGCCGCTCGTGGTGGCGATCTTGCCGTTCACGTCGGAGACCACGCCGCCTTTGGTGATGTTCAACGTGCCCGTGCCGCCAGTGTCCACGCTTAAATCGCCAGTCATGGTCCACTTCGAGCCTGCGTCGGTGACGGTAACGGTGCCAGTGTCGCCGATTTTGACGCCGATGGTGCCGCTAGCGCTGGTGACCACGCCGCCGTTCTGCACGGTCAGGGTGCCCGTGCCGGCGTTGCCGTCGCCTTCGCCCACATGCAGCAGCCCTGCATTGTCCCACTTCGAGCCAGCGCCATCCACCGTCATCGTGCCCGTGCCGTAGTAGCCGACGTAGCCTTCGCCGCTGGAGACCTGCCCGCCGGCGAGAATCTTCATGTTGCCGGTCTCTTCGTTGCCGATGTAGAGCCCGCCGTTGAATCTGCCGCCGGTGGAGATCGTCCACTTCGATCCCGCGCCGGTGACCACCACTGTGGGGTTGGTTCCGTTGTTCACGGTGACGTAATTCTTATTGGTAACCGTGCCGCCGGACTGGACGGTCATGCTGCCGCCAGATTTGATGGTAATGAAGTCTGCAGCCGATACGGAGCCGCCGTTTTGCACGGTGAGAGAGCCAGTGCCGACGAAGTTGACGTAGAGGCCACCGTCGGTCGTTTTCAAAAGAGAACCCGCCCCGTCCACCGTCACGGTGGACGTGCTGCCGCTGTTGTTGCCACCCAAGAAACTCCCCGCCGACACGACGCCTCCATTGGTGATGTTCAAGGTTCCACTGCCACTGCTGCCGGATATGAGGTTTCCGAGTATGGTCCACTTCGAGCCTGCGCCGTCCACTGTAGCAGTGCCGGTGGAGCCACTTTGCGCGCCGAGGGTGCCATTCACGCTGGTGACGGTCCCGCCGTTCTTGATGTTCAGCGTGCCAGTGCCCGAGGCACCCACGCTCAAGTCGCCAGTCAGGGTCCACTTTGAACCAGAGCCGTCCACGGTCACGGTGCCGACGGAGCCGGTATTGACCCCGATGGTGCCTTTCACGCTCTCGACCACGCCGCCGTTCTTCACATCCAACGTGGCGGGTCCGACCACGCCCACTTGCAGCTCTCCGCTGCTCGTCCACTTCGAGCCTGCGCCGTCCACCAGCACGGTGGCCTTGTCGTCTTCGAAGGTAGAAAGGTAGGCGTTCGTGTTCGTGACCACGCCGCCGTTCTTGATGTTCAGGGTGCCGTCGCCGCCGCTGTCCACAGTGAGGTCGTTGGTGATGTTCCACTTCGAGCCTGCGCCGATCACGTTCACCACGCCCACGGCGCCAGTCTGGGCCGCGATCACTGCGAAGGTGTTAGTCACGAGCTGACCACCTGCCTGGATGTTCAGCGTCCCAGTGCCCGACAGGCCAATCAAGCTGAGGTCAGAAGTCAACTTCGAGTTCGCGCCGTTGATGGTCACGGTGCCGGTGGAACCGAAGTCATCTGCGACTATCAATGCGCGTGCCGTGACCTGCGCGCCGAGGAGCACGTTCAGCGTCCCTGTATTCAGATTGGTGGCACCAACGCCGAGGGCTTTGGTGGTATCCCACTTGGCATTGGCTCCGGTCACGGTCACGGTCGCCCCTGCGCCGGTGCCTTCGATGACGCTGTCGTCCAGGCTCTTGACGCTGGTGCCGCTGTTGATGGTGAGCGTGCCGCCGTCGCCCACGGTGGTCAGGCCAGAGATGGTCAGTGTCTTGCTGCCGGAGATGCCGATGGTGTCCTTCACCGTGAGGGTCTTGATGGTAAAGTCCGTGTCCAGCACGGTGCTCTTATTCCCTGCGCCGGTGGCGGAGAAGGTGAGGTCGGTAGTGGAGATGGGCTTTGCCGTGGTCGCCGTGCCGGTGGCATCGCTGGCCCAGTTCGCGCCGCTCCAGTTCGTGTTCGTCTGGCCTTTCCAGAAGGTGGCGGCCAGGGCGGGTGAAGCGGTCGGTGTGTTCACGATCATCTGGTAGCTGTAAGGGATGCCCGTGGTCCAACTTGTGCCGCCATTTTCGGTGTAAGCAGATCCCAGAGTCGATCCTACTTCCGGTCCGCCGTCAGTGTCCGGTCTCGCGACAATGCCACTGCCCGTGTGACCGAACCAGATCCAGTAAGCAGTGCCCGCAGTGAGGGCCGATCCACTGCTGGTGAACGTGTAGGTGCCTGCCGCCACCGGATCGTTCGTGCCGGACAAAATCTCCAGCACGCTCCCTGGCGTTCCGCTGTTGTTGCTCGTGAGGTTCACGAAGAAAGGGTGGGAGTTGGTCTGATCCCGCAGGATCAGGTCCACCGAGCTCAGCGTGAAGGTGCCGCTGGCAGGCACCACGAAGCTTTGCGCGATTGTGCCGCCAGCAAAGTTCAAGGTAGAGGATGTTCCGGTATTCGAGTAGATGACATCGGCCCGCAGTGGCTGGAAGGCACCGCTGAGCAGAAGGAGCAGCGCCATGCAGGCGCCAAGGCAACACCAGGTGCTCAAGAAACAGCTCACCCTGGAGCGGGAGTGCTGGCGGGACGACAATCCGCTGGCAAGGCCAGAAGTCTGGGGAGCGGCGGCAGCGTGGGAGGCGCGGCTGGGGGCGGTGGGTGTATGCGTGAGGTTCATGGCAAGACGTTGAATTTGTTCGGATAAGCGGATCGCATTCCTAAAGGGGCAAAACGAAGTAATGGCAACCTTTTTGAAGGTGATTTTTTTGATTCATTAGGATACCTAAAGAACTCAGGGCACGGATATTGCGACTCCGGCCAGAGGACTGCGTTCCTTCACCTCCCTGCTAGGCGGCCCTGATGAGGGGGTGGCGATACGGAGTCTTAGTGGTGCGGCACCTGGCTTCCGTATCGCACTACGGAGCTTCCGTATCGTGATACTTGACCGCCGTATCGTGATACTTGACCGCCGTATCGTGCTACGGAGCCTCCGTATCATGATACTTGACCGCTGTATCGCGCTACGGAGCCTCCCTTTTTTACAGAAGAATGAACATACGGCTTTTTCTTCTGTCCACATCAGGGAACTCAACTCCAACTTATGCCTGAATCCCCCAAGTCCATCCTCGATAAACTCACCACCGCCACCGATGCCTGGCAGAAACTCGCCGCAGACGCCACGTTTGCGAAAATGACGCTCGCTCAGTTTCAAGCAACACTCCAACCCTCCCTAGATGAGCGGGAGACGATCAAGAATCTGGAAAACGAACTGGCCGCAGCCCAGAACCGCCGAGATGATGCGGACACGGCCAGCATGGCCGCCCTGGGAAAAGTGGTCAAAGGCGTCGTGGGAGATCCCGACTACGGGGATGACAGCAGCCTCTATGAAGCGATGGGCTACATCCGCACCAGCGAGCGCGCTAGCGGCCTGACGCGGAAGAAGGCGGCCCCGCCTGCAGGGAAGTGATAGGACTTAAAATCCAAGGTTCACGGTTCCAAAACGACTCTTCCCCAGCAGGGCTCCGGCACTCTGGGTGGGTTCCCCAGTCCCTCAGCCGCTGAACCTTCTTTGGAATTCGAGCCTACGAGGGTTGAAATTAATCCGAGGTCCGAAGTTGAAAAAGTAGCCGCGTGATAACCTTTATGGAAGACGGGCGCGTGGATCAACCGCGAAGCCGCGATGACGCGAAGTTTTTAAGTCTCGCTCCTCCTAAAAAAATCATCCTTATTCCTTTGCGGCCTCGCGGCTTCGCGGTCAATGAAACGCCGCTTAAACCCGCATTCCGAGGTTGATAAGGCGGCGGCGAGCCAAGGGGAAGCGTTCTTATTCGCAGGGCTAACGCAATGCAGCGGCTTCGGAGAGCCGCGCCCCCCAGAGAGGACATGGGCGGGATAGGCCCATGCCACTCTCGCGGCGAACTTCACTTACCTACCAGGGATAGCCTGTCTCACGCACCCAGCGCTTCATCGTGATTGTCAGCGGTGGAATAAGGCGCGCTCTCGGTCTCGACGATGTTGAAGTCACGATTGCTCATGAAGCCGGAGCCCGCAGGGATGAGGTGACCCATGATGACGTTTTCCTTGAAGCCTCGGAGCATGTCGGCCTTGCCCAATGTG
>JANYJH010000453.1 GCA_025361865.1 Phragmitibacter sp. | reverse complement strand
GGCGAGGAGCAAGACAGCGACGAACAAGACGCCAGCAACACCACCGAAGCCGTCCGCGGTCTCATCCGCGAAGGCTCCAGCCTCATCGACGATCTCAACACCTCCGTGCGCAACCGCTACCGCACCCAGCCCGAAGTCCTCGCTGAATGGAAAACCGCCTCCCACATCCGCCGCCGCAACCGGAAGCAGACAGACGGAGGCACCACCAGCCCCGCCGCTCCCACCCCAGCGCCAGCGAAGTAATTCAAACCCACCTGCTCAAGCCACGAAGTGCGCACCGCGTGCTTCGTGGCTTTTTGTTGGATCGCAGTGGAAGCAGAAGCCGCCGCCGCGGGACCAAACGAGGGCTTGCCTCTTAGTGCGCAACCCGTTCTTTTGGCAGATCATGCACCCACGCATTTGTTGGCATTAATGGCGGGGCTGCTCTAGGGTCGTAGCAATGACCAACCAAACACTCGCCGAGTTCGCTGCCAGCTTTGATCGTTCCAGTATCCAGGATAGCCTTCTTGAGAGTGAGAGGCAGCGGCAGCTCGTTCTTGAGAGTTTCCCTCGTCAGAGCCTTGGCACCGTGCCGATGGAAAGGTATGCAGATGGTGTCGATATGCCGAAGGACACGCTGGGCAAACTGCTCACCCTTGGGACACCTGATCTGGGCATTATCAAAGCTGGGGCCTTTAGCGTGGTGCGCATTCAACAACTGAAAGCCGGCGGTTTTAAAAGTCATCTGAAGAATGCTGGAGATGCCGCCGCCGACTGGATTCGGCTGCGCGAAGCGTTAGTTCGCTGCTGCGAACTGGCGGGTCAGGCACAATGGGCGGCCATTGATGAGGTGTTGTGGGCCAACGAGGTTAAAGCTTTGCGCACGAAGCTGCTTTATGTTTATTTCCCCGATGAGATTCTGCCGATGTATAGGCCGGAACACCTCGATTACTATCTGCACAAGCTCAATGTGGGTGTTTCACGGAAGACTAACAACGAAGCCGCCACGCTTAACCGTAGCTTGCTGGAGCATTTGCGCGCCGTGCCGGAAGTCGCGGGCTGGAGCACTCGAGAGCTTGTCCTGCTATTGGAAAAATGGAGTCCGGCGCCTAAGAAAAAAACAGAGAAAATGAGCCAGCCGGAGGCCGTGCTGCCCAACATGAACGAAGCATCTGACATCCGACGCCCTTCACCCCAATCCTTTCCAGACATGTCCACAGCGCTTAACCAAATCCTCTACGGCCCACCAGGAACGGGGAAAACCTACAGCGTCATCCGTGAAGCCGCCCGGATAATCTCCGGCGAGGGGTTGAGCGATGACGAAGTGAAAGCGAAATATGACGAACTCGCTCTCCAGGGCAAGGTCAGGCTCGCAACTTTTCATCAATCCTTCAGCTACGAAGATTTCATGGAAGGCATTCGCCCCGTTATGGATGAGAACGGAGCAGCCCGTTTCGAGGTGCGCGACGGCGTGTTCAAGGAGATCGCGATTAAGGCCTTGTTTGCCTGCTTGGAACGCCCCGATTCCACCTCTGGACCAGATTTCGAAACTCTATGGCAGACATTTGAGGGATCTTTTGAAAGAGCACCACGCCTACAGATCCCGTCGCTCGGTGCAGGCACATGGACGGTGGAATTCTCCGTGCATGGAAATTTGAACGCCACCTTTGAAGGTTCTTCCACGGTCAACTGGACAAGCCCCGCGATGATTCAGAAGCTATTTGTGGTCTATCCCGACAAAGCCACGATCACCAGCACTGAAGTGAAGAAAGTCACCCCTGGCACAAATTCAAACTTTAGTGCTGCAGTCTTCAACTATCTCAGGACGCTGGCACCAGAAAACCATGAAGCTGTTGTGGCATCGACTCAATCGCGTGTGGATCGTAAACGAATCGTCGAAAGCTACCTCCAACTTGGCACCGCCTCTGGCTGGCAGCTCCGAACCGACGGTGTGTTCCCGCCCTACGTCCTCATCATTGACGAGATCAACCGGGGCAATATCAGTCGCATCTTCGGCGAACTCATTACACTCATCGAAGACGACAAACGCCATGGACAGGAGAACGCGTTAACCGTGACGCTACCTTCATCGCGGGAGCAGTTCACTGTGCCTCCCAACCTCTTCCTGCTGGGCACCATGAACACGGCGGACAAATCTCTGGCCCTGCTCGATGTGGCACTGCGCCGCCGATTCGATTTCAAAGAACTCTCGCCGGACTTTAACGTATGTAAGGATATGTCGCGCGAGATGAAAGAAACCATGCAGTTCCTGAATGAGCGGCTGGAAGTTAGAAAGGATCGTGATCACCGGATCGGACACGCGTTCTTCATCAGCGTGTCGGATGCCGCGAGCTTTAATCGGGTGTTCCGTCGCAAGGTCGTGCCTCTCCTCCAGGAATACTTTTTCAATGACGTGGACGGCGCGCGCTACGTGCTAGGTGAAGTGGAGCGTCAGGATGGGGAAGGCTTCCTCCGTCCATTGAATGGGCATTCCAAATGGCAGCGCAACTGCTGGCGGTGGTTCACGGACGAAGAGCCCGAGATGGACTGCTGGGCACGTTTGCAGCAAACCCTTGGCACACTAGAGTCCTGACGTGAACACCGCGCCGTTGCGCCTCTGCGAATATCAATCATGCCTCGTGGAGTGGAGTCTCGAGACGCGTAAGGCCGTGCTCATGGCAGCGGAGAGCTGGAGGCAGGCTCACGCTCTGCCGAAACCTCCATTGAGTTTCGGCGGACCGGATGGAAGCCTTTTGCGGGCCGAGCAATATGTGGGCGTAGTCGAAGCGGGCGGCGTGCGAGTGGAAATCTATCCTAAGCTCGACGCGGCGGTGGTCCGTGATGGTTCCATGGATGAGCTACGCGCTTGCTCTGTAATGGCGAACCTCTTATGGCTTCTGAAAGAATCCGGTTACGGTGGGCTCGTGGATGCGGGTGAAGCTTCAGTCCACGAGGGCACGGAATCCATCACTGACTTGCTTGCGTGGCTGTTTGCGCGTCGTCTGCGCCAACAGCTCGGGCTGGGGCTGCCGCATGAGTATAGGGGACAGCGCGATGATTTGAATCTGGTGCGTGGCAGCATTCAGTTCTCTCGGCAAGCCACCGTCCATTTTGGCAGACCGGATAGGCTTGCGTGCGCCTGGGATGAACTGAGTGCGGATACACCGCTCGCGCGAATACTGCGGTGTGCGGCAGAAGCCCTGCTAGCCCGAGTTCGTTTGCCAGGGGCGGCAGCTGATTTGCGGGATGGACTAGCGATGCTAGACGATGCGCAAAGCGTCCATCCAATGCAAGCGCTGAGTGATTCGACCCACATCCGCTGGTCGAGGCTGAATTCGCGCTGGCGTCCCTGCCACGATCTTGCACAAGCAGTGCTGCGTGGCTTGGGGCGGGAATTACACTCAGGAGGCACTGAGAGCTTTGTGTTTCTGCTCGACATGAATGCGCTGTTCGAAAGTTTCTGCGCTCGCTGGATCGAGAAGAAACTTAATGTGTCGGTGCACGAGCAAGTCTTCGTCGGTAAACTGCTGATGCGTGAGCAGAGATCTCTCCATCAGTATGCAGACTTCCTGTGGCGCCTGCACGATGGCACGCTGTGCGTGGGTGATTCAAAATACAAGACCGCTAACGGAGAAGACTGGCCGAAGATCGACGACACGCGGCAGCTCATTTGCTACGGGCAACTTGCGGCACATCGACACGGGACTGCCCCTGGGTCGCTGATGCTGCTCTATCCCACCACTGGTGCTGAATCTTCGGAAACCGTTGAGACGTATGATCGACAACGTTTAACGCTCCAAGCCGTCCGAGTAGTGAGGTCATGAAGTGATCCACGCCGTTTTCTGCGTGGCGTCATCAGGTTCGCTTTGCGGGCGGCATCGTCAGTGCGCACACGCTCTTCAAAGACGCCGCCAGGTGTGTGCTTTGATCCTGAACACGGCCTTCGAAAGCGTCGTCAAAGGCACCGGACATAACTGGCACGGCCAATGCTAGATTGTATCACGTCAACCCATCCTACCTATGAGAAGTCTTCCAAGAACAGGCTGCTGGTATCGTTTCACCCCTGCCGATTGGCAGTTCATCATCGAGTCTCTCGGGCAAGGAGGGCGGAGCAAGGCGAGCCTCGCATCGCTTTGTGAAGACCCCGATTCTGTGCAGCAGATTCTCGATCATCCGAAGCTTTTTGAAGCGGTGGTCATGAAGCAGGGAGCCGCCGTGATGTCTCCTGCGCTGTTCTTCTTCGTGGTCGTTCGACACACGCTGAAGCGTATCGGCGTGGAGGATCTGGAAGTGGCGGATTATGTGGCCGTAGCTTGCTCAGAGTTCAGCCTGCCTGAGTCCATGAAGAATCCGCAGGCCAGGGCTGACATCCCGAGCCTTTACAGCGCGGACTACACCGATGCGCTGGAGCGGGCCCGAGGACCGGAGAAGTTTTTCATCCATGTGCAATGCGCGAACCAGTTCCTCGTGCTCACCTGCCTCTATCCTTCCTTCCTGCATCACCGCGCGGAACGTCGCGGAGCACCCGACGTGAAGTATTACGAGCAGGTCGTCGTCAATCATCTCCAAGCCGCCAGTCATCATGCGCTCGCCGATGAGTTCGCCTTGCACGATGTTTTTCAACGCCTCTCCGAAGCCTTTCCGCCGGTGCGTCGGGCCATGAACTACACACTGCGGGAGTATTTGAGCCTGGGGAGTTAAGGAAACGCTGATTCAATGGGCGAGACTTCCTTCCTTTCCTGCCGCTCTCTTCGGCGAAGCAAAGTAGCCATCACGCTCCGCGTGATGAGCGAGAGATTGGGCCGAAGCGGTGAGTGCGTCATTAGGGCATCGGTCTTATAGCTGAAGCCTCTAAGCTTACGGCAACAGATCGAGAGTCATCACGTTATTTGAGTGTTGGCACTCGTAGCGAAACCACGGGGCTCGTCACGCGGAGCGATGACGACTACTTTGCTTCGCGGAAG
>JANYJH010000452.1 GCA_025361865.1 Phragmitibacter sp. | reverse complement strand
CAAGAATATCTCTCACAGTTTCTCGTTCCCTGAATCGTTACAGAAAGGATCCTTCATCAACCGTCCAATCCCAATCCCCTCCTCCCAACTGCATGACCCCCGCCCGCCTGCTGCCCGCTTTGCTGATCGCCGCCACCTTCTCATCTCACGCTGAACTTCGGATTCCTGCCTTCACCGCTTATCTTAATCCAGATCCGAACGGTGCGAAGGTATCCAAAGAAAATGGCATTACGAACTGGAAAGACCCGGCCAGTCATGTGTCATGGTTTGGCGAGCTTAAAAAGACTGGCAAAATGTCTGCGGTCGTGGCTTTGAAGCTGCCGAAAGACAAGATCTCGAAGCTTCAACTCAGCGTCGCTGGCCAGAAGCGCGAAGCCTTGGCCAAAGGCAGGGATGGCGAGGTCAACGTCTCCTTTGGCGACTACGACATTGCTCAAGCAGGCTACGTGCGCTTTGAGCTTTCCTCATTGAACGAGAAGCAGGACGCAGGTGAGATCACGGCGCTGATCCTTGATGGGACGCCGACGCAGGAGGCTCATTTCAATCTGCTGCCACGACGGAATGCGGCCTCCGTTCATCTCTTTTATCCTACTCCTGCTGACGCGAAAATTACGGCCTTCTACAACGAGGTCACGGCCGTGGAAGACCCGGTGGCCACGTATTACATGGCCTGTGGTTTCTCACGGGGCTACTTCGGAATGCAGGTGAATTCCGCGCAGGAACGCCGCATCATCTTCAGCATCTGGGATGCTGCGGCTGGGCAGTCTGCGAAAGACCGCAGCACCGTTTCAAAAGAAAATCAGGTGGAGTTGCTGGCCAAAGGTGAAGGCGTGGATGCAGGTGTCTTCGGCAACGAAGGCACGGGAGGACATTCCCATCTCATTTATCCGTGGAAGACGGGACAGGCGCAGCGCTTCGTTGTGACGGCGAAGCCTGATGGCGAGCACACGATTTATAGCGGCTTCTGGTTCCATCCTGAAAAGCGGCATTGGATGCTCATTGCCAGCTTCCGTGCGCCGAAGGACGGCAAGGCTCTGCGCGGGCTTTATTCCTTTAGTGAAAACTTCAACGGCAACAATGGTCATCTCCAACGGAAGGCCCTCTATGGCAATCAGTGGATTCGCTTGGAGGGCGTCCAATGGTCGGAGCTGACCACCGCGAGCTTCAGCCATGACGGCACGGGCAAAGTAGATCGCCTTGATCGCTTCATGGGCGTGGAGAACGGCCAGTTCCTCCTCTCGCAAGGAGGCTTCGTGCCGGGCTTCACGAAGTATGGGGAGAAGTTCACGCGGCCCGCTTTGGGTAAAGCGCCCGTCATTGAATTGCCAAAGATCACCGCACCCTAACTACCCCATGAAATCATCCTTTCTGCTCATCGCGTTACACATCGCAGCGGCACCTTGCTTGGCGGCTGAACAGCCTTTTAAAGTCGAGATCGACTTCACCGCGGCTCCCGAATGCGAAGCCTTCGCGATCAAGGCGAAAGCCATCTGCGAGGAATGGTATCCGAAGATCAATGAGCTTCTCTTCAGCAAGGATCACCCCTTGCCGACGGCCGTGGTGCATTTGAAATTCGAGCCCATGAAAGGCGTGGCTCATGCGACGAATGACGGCATTCACATCTCTGCTGGATGGGTCACGAAGAAGGCTCCGAACGATTACGGCATGGTCGTTCACGAGCTGACCCATGTGGTGCAGGATTACAAGGGCAAGGGCGATGGCTGGCTCACGGAAGGGATTGCCGATTACGTGCGGCATCAGTATTTTGAGAAGGATGGCGAGAAGCTGGCGGCGAAGATCAACCCCGACAAAAGCAGCTACAAGCAAGCCTACACCACCGCCGCCGCCTTCCTCATCTGGCTGGAAGCGAAGAAGGATAAAGACCTCGTTCACAAGCTCAGCCTCGCCTCAAACGACGGCAGCTATCACGTCGGCCTGTTCCAGCAATACTGCGGCAGTGATGTGGATGCGCTTTGGAAGGAGTTCACGGACAGCCTGCGGAAACCCTAATCAATCAATCTTATGCTGGACTCTGTTTTCTCACGTCTCGGCACTCTCGTGCTCGCCATGCAGTTTCACGCGGCACTGCACGCTGAGGACCTGTGCGCACAACCGTCGCCAGAAGAGATGGCCAAGGCTGCGGGCGTTACCTTGCCGAAGTCTCCCTGGCATGTGGCGAATATCTGGTGGGACTTTGTGAAGCCCATTGAGCACTTTGCCTTGCTCGAAATCGACGTGACCATCGACCGTGATGTGCCCTCCACTTATAACCTCTATGTGTCGCCTTGCGGCATCGCGAGGATCAATGAGATGCAGTTCTACGGCGGCCTGCAAACGAACATCAACGGCTGGGCGAACAAGGAAAGTCGTGAGCGCGTGTTCCCTGGAAAAGGAGCGATCTTCTCCCGCTGGTCCAATGATAAGAAAACACCCATCGGGCTCGATCATGTGCGGATTGCGGATGCGGATTGCGTTGTCGAAAGCGCTGGTTATGAAGGCGAGTTCGCGAGCGTGCGTCGGCCCTTCGCGTGGACGAAGGGCACCTATACTTACCAGATTGCCAAAGGCGAGACCGAGAGCGTGAAGGGGCTAGATTGCACTTGGTTCCACTGCCGCGTGAAGAATTCCGAGGGCCAAGTGCATGAAGTAGGTAGCCTGCGTTTTGAAGGCACGGACTTTACGTTCTGGGCTAAGCACGCCGCCTTTGTAGAAGTTTACAGCACTGCAAAAATTCCCCATTCCGGCATCCCGAAAGTGACGGTGACGTTTGGCTGGCCACGCATCAACGGCCAGAAAGCGGACCTCAAAAAAGCATCTGCCTATTATCCCGATCCCATGAAAGGCGTCACAGGCTCCCCTGACTGCTCCAATATGAGAGCCGAGGGCGAGAACTGCGTGGTCGAGATCGGCCCTATTTTTAAACGTGAGGAAGCAAAGCGCAGGCATGATCTCCCGATCAAGCCCGCCTCCCCCTAGGCGGGACGCTGGGTATTTCTTCCTTGCACAATATCGCATCCTCGTTTCCAGTCCGTTTTCCGAACACTATTTCGCATGGAAGACGATACCCAACCCACCAAAGACGCCCCCGGACTCGACCTCAAAGAGATCCGGCAGATCGTAGATTTAATGGCCAAGAATGAGCTCTCCTTCTTCAATCTGGAGCATGGATCATTCAAAATCACGCTTCGTCGTGGCACTGACGTAGAAGCGGCGAAGGATCTTCTCTCGAAGATGCCCGCCACTCACGCTCCTATGGCGGCGATGGCGGCGATGGCCGCGCCATTGCTAGCCGCAGCTCCGGCAGCCCTGCCAGCCGCAGCACCCGTGGCATCAGCGCCCGCCGCCCCTGCTCCTGAGGCTCACGGTCCGACGATCAATTCCCCGATGGTGGGCACTTTCTATCGTGCCACCAGCCCGACCGATAAGCCTCTCATCAGCGTCGGCGACCAAGTGGATGAAAACACCGTCGTCTGTATTATCGAGGCCATGAAAGTGATGAACGAGATCAAGGCAGAAGCTCGCGGCACCATCGCCCGCATCCTCGTGGATGACACCAAGCCAGTTCAATACGGGCAGCCGCTCTTTGAGCTAAAGTGAAAAGGGTCAAGTGAAAAGGGATAAGGGCGGGACTTTCAAGCCTCTTATTTGTTTTCACCACTCTTTTTACTTTTCACTTATTCCTTTTCACTTATCCCCTCATGTTCCGTAAAGTCCTCGTCGCCAATCGTGGTGAAATCGCCCTGCGCGTCATCCGTGCCTGTAAAGAACTCGACGTCAAAACGGTCGCGGTTTACTCGGAGGCAGATGTTGATTCCATGCACGTCCAGCTTGCGGATGAAGCCATCTGCATCGGACCCGGCCCCAGCTCCGAGAGCTACCTGAAAATCCCCCGCATCATCGCCGCCGCCGAGATCGCGAATGTGGATGCCATCCATCCTGGCTACGGATTCCTGAGCGAGAAAGCAGAGTTTGCCCAAATCTGCAAGGAGTGCAAAATCAAGTTCATCGGCCCTTCCGCTGAAGTCATCAGCATGATGGGGGACAAGAACACCGCGCGGGCCACGGCCTTGAAATTTGGCGTGCCCATCACGCCTGGCTCCGACGGCATCATCGAGAACGAAGAAGCAGCTTTCGAGATCGCCCGGAAAATCGGCTATCCCGTCATGATCAAAGCCACCGCGGGTGGTGGTGGTCGCGGGATGCGTCCCGTCTTGAATGAGGCCACGCTTCGTTCCTGTTTCCAACAGGCCAGCATGGAGGCGCTGAAGTGCTTCGGTGACGGTTCCGTTTACATGGAGAAGCTCGTCGAGCGCCCGCATCACATCGAATTTCAAGTCGTTTGCGACAGCCACGGCAACGTCCTACACCTTGGCGAGCGTGACTGCTCCATGCAGCGTCGCAATCAGAAGATCATCGAAGAATGCCCTTCCCCCAAGATCAGCCCCGAGATGCGTAAAGCCATGGGTGACGCCACGGTCAAGCTCTGCAAAGAGATCGGCTACGAGAACTGCGGCACCATCGAATACCTCGTGGACAACGCCTGCGAGAATTTCTACTTCATGGAGATGAACACCCGTATTCAGGTGGAGCATCCGATCACGGAAGAAGTCTATGGTTGTGATTTGATCAAGGAGCAGGTGCGCATCGCCGCTGGCCTCCCCGTCTCCGAGCACGTTCTGAACGCGAAGCCACGCCACCACTCCATCGAGTGCCGCATCAACGCGGAAGACCCCTTCAACAACTTCGCGCCCAGCCCCGGCAAGATCACCCACTGGTATGCTCCCGGCGGTCGCGGCGTTCGCGTGGATACCCACGTTTATTCAGGCTACACCGTGCCTCCGTATTATGACTCGATGATCGCCAAGCTCCTCGTCACCGGAGCCACGCGGGACATTGCCATCCGCCGGATGCGTCGTGCCCTCGGTGAATTCCAGATTAACGGCATCAAGACCACCATTCCTCTGCAAAGCAAGATCATCACCACGAGCGATTTCCAGAACGGGAAATACGACATCTCATGGGTGGAGAACTACTTGAGCCAAGAAGGACTGAAGGGTTAGGAGATGCGCTCTTGGCAAAACAGCATTCCGAAGTAGAATGTGACCTATGAACGCGGTGTTTAATCTCAATACAGATGATCTCGACGAGAGCTTTCTGACCGCTCTCAAGACGACGTTTGCTCATCGCGACATTCAAATTTCCGTTCAGGAAATGGATGCCACCTCCTACCTGATGAGTTCGCCTGCCAATCATCTGCGACTCATGGCTGCATTGGAGGATGTCGAGGCTGGGCGCAACGTGGTAACACCTGACCAAGCGATCTTCAGGTGAGATCTGTCTCCTTTCACTCTACGGCTTTCAAGGACTTCACGGATTGGGCCAAAGCTGAACCCAAAACCTTCGAGCGTCTGACTAGGCTTCTGGTGGAGACAGCTCGTGACCCTTTTCAAGGCTTGGGAAAACCTGAACCTTTGCGCCATTCGTATAAAGGATGTTGGTCACGTCGCATCACTGACGAGCATCGACTCGTTTACAAAGTCACCGATGACGCCATCATTGTCATCGGTTGCAAATACCACTACGAATAGGCTCTTAAGCCAATCGCGCTGCCACCGCTGCCGCGATCGTCATCAGCTTGGACTTCTCCTCTTCGGTGAAATCATGCGGCGTGCTCATGCCGACGCCCAGCGTTCCCTTCAATGCCCCTTCGTGAAGGCAGGGCACGGCGAGGGAACCTTGCACATTGGTAGCGCGCGCGCCTTCTTTGGCCACGCCGCCGAGATCGACCTGGAGATTACATAGCTCCACCGGCTCGCGACGTTCAGCGGCGACGCCGGCGATGCCTTTTCCCACGGGGATCGCAGCCACCATTGGCAGCAGCTTCTCAGGGATGCCGCGTTGGGCCACCAGTTTCAACAACCCATCCGCTGGGTCTAGGCGATGCAGGGTGCCCGTGGTTCCTGAGAAGTCTGCAATGGCGGTATCGAGAACGGCTTGCCAGTCGATGGGAGAAGCGGCGAGAAGGGAAGAAAGATTCGGGTTCATGAGAAGACAGGGATACGTAACGGGCCGTCATTCTCCAGCTTCATTTTGTGATTCATTCCGCATTCACCTGATTGCCAGTCTCGGATTCATCGCCATCATACGCCATGCCTCCGCCGAAGAAGACCGCTGCCTTTGCCACGAAGTTTGTTGC
>JANYJH010000413.1 GCA_025361865.1 Phragmitibacter sp. | reverse complement strand
GAACCCGATGGCTGGTTCGGCAAACACAAGCCGCAGGACTATAAGTGGGAGACTTATTATGAGGACTTCCACACCGTCGCGAAGGAGCTCGTGCCCTCACTGGTGCCCGGTCTCGCCGGCCCTGCATGGGCTCACGGCGTGTCGCCAGATGTGATGGCGCCCTTCCTTGAAAAGAACCCCGGCTTGGTCACGATGCTTACCGGTCACGCCTACTGCTTCTCTCCGAAGAACAATCCGAAGCCCTTTCGTTTGCTGGATGAAGAAGCCGTCAAGAAGACCGCTGACTTCCTCTCCAGCGGCATCCAATTCGCGCATGACAAAGGCTTGAAAGTGCGACTTGGAGAAACCGGAAGTGCTTGGGGCGGCGGTGTCGCAGGCTTCAGCGATACCTTCGCGGCTTCGCTCTGGACTCTGGACTTCTGCTTCACGCTGGCCAACGCCGGGCTCGACGGCATCAACTTCCACAACGTCCGCGTGAACCCTTATTCCGTTATCAAAGAGGACGTGGACAAGAAGACCGGCAAACCAAACGCCATCACCGCGAACGCCCCGTATTACGGCCTCCTCGTCTTCGTCGAAGCCACGGCCCATGAAGCCCGTCTCGTGCCCATCCCCTCAGCGGGCAAAGTCAAACTCTGGGCCACCGTGGACAAACAAGGCACGCGCCGTGTCATCGCCATCAACAAGAGCCTAGATGCTTCAGCGGATCTCACCCTTCGCACCCCGTGCAAACAAGCCACTCTCAAGCGCCTCGAAGCCCCGTCCCATGAGGCCACCAGCGGCATTCACTACGCGGGCCAAACCTTCGATGGCTCCACGAACGGTGATCCCATCGGTGACCTCAAAGGGGAAACCATCCCCTGCGGCGATGGCACCCTGAGCTTCCACCTGACGCCTGCGAGCGCGGTCTTGGTAACGTTAGAGTAAGGGGAGATCGGTTTTGACCCGATCTCTTTTTATTACCCGTCAAACTTTCGCCAAGATCGCATTGAACGTCGCGCTCGGACGAAGCGCGGCGCTGGCCTTCGCGTCATCGGGCTGGTAGTAGCCGCCGATGTCAGCGGGCTGGCCTTGAACGGCGATGAGTTCCGCGACGATCTTTTCTTCATTCGCCGTCAATTCAGCGGCGATGGGAGTGAACTGGGCTTTCAGTTCAGCATCGCTATTTTGTGCGGCGAGAGCCTGGGCCCAGTAGAGTGCGAGGTAGAAGTGGCTGCCGCGATTATCAATGCCCGCGCCGACCTTCCGCGCAGGTGATTTGTCGTATTCGAGGAACTTGCCATTGGCTTCATCTAGGGTCTCCGCAAGGACTTTGGCCTTGGCGTTTTGCATCGTTTCACTGAGATGCTCAAACGAGGCCGCGAGGGCGAAGAACTCACCGAGGCTGTCCCAGCGGAGGAAGTTCTCCTCCGTGAACTGCTGGACGTGTTTCGGCGCAGAACCGCCCGCGCCTGTTTCAAACAAACCACCGCCGTTCATCAGCGGAACGATGGAGAGCATCTTCGCGCTGGTGCCGACTTCGAGGATCGGGAAGAGGTCCGTGAGGTAGTCGCGCAGAACATTACCCGTGACGCTGATGGTATCGAGACCTTGGACGATGCGTTCGAGGGTGAACTGGCAAGCGGCGGCGGGCTCGAGAATGCGGATGTCAAGGCCGGTGAGGTCATGGTCCTTGAGATAGGTGTTCACCTTGGCGATGATCTGGGCATCGTGAGCGCGGGCGGCATCGAGCCAGAAAACGGCGGGTGTATGGCTGAGGCGGGCACGTTTGACGGCGAGCTTCACCCAGTCCTGAATCGGCGCGTCCTTGGCTTGGCAGGCGCGCCAGATGTCGCCGACTTCAACGCTGTGTTCGAGCAATGTTTTGCCCGTGTCATCTACGATGCGAACCGTGCCAGCGGCAGGGATTTCAAAGGTCTTGTTATGCGAACCGTATTCCTCAGCGGCCTGCGCCATGAGGCCGACGTTCGGCACACTGCCCATCGTTTTCGGATCAAACGCACCGTTCTTTTTGCAGAAGTTGATCGTGGTCTGATAGACGCCGGCGTAGCAGCGGTCAGGGATCAGAGCGAGCGTGTCCTGCTCTTTGCCTGCGGCATTCCACATCTTCCCGGAAGTGCGGATCATCGCGGGCATGGAGGCGTCCACAATGACATCGCTGGGGACGTGGAGATTCGTGATGCCCTTGTCAGAATTCACCATCGCGAGGGCTGGGCCGTTCGCATAAGCCGTCTGGATGTCCGCTTCGATCTCAGCTTTTTGATCGGCTGGAAGCGTCTGGATCTTCGCGATGAGCTCGCCGAAGCCGTTGTTCAAATCGACTCCGAGCGTGGCGAAGGTGGCCGCGTGTTTAGCGAGGAGATCTTTGAAGAAGACCTTCACCGCATGGCCAAATAGAATGGGGTCGGAGACCTTCATCATGGTGGCCTTGAGATGGAGCGAGAGCAGCACGCCTTCAGCTTTCGCACGGGCGATCTGCTGCTCGTAGAATGAGACGAGCGCGGCCTTGCGGAGAACGGTGGCATCGAGGATTTCGCCTGCTTTGAGCGGTGTGCTGTCCTTGAGCACTTGCACGGAGCCATCGGCTTTGACGAGCTCAATGCGCACTGTGGTAGCAGCGGGAACGGTGACGGATTTTTCATTGCCAAAGAAGTCGCCATCGCTCAAGGACGCGACATTGGTCTTCGAGTCAGCAGACCAGGCGCCCATCGAGTGCGGATGCTTCTTTGCGTAATCTTTGACGGCTTTCGGCGCCCGGCGGTCAGAGTTGCCTTCACGCAAGACGGGATTCACGGCGGAACCGAGCACTTTGGAGTAACGGGCACGCGCGTCTTTTTCAGCGTCGGTGGCTGGAACTTCAGGGAATTCAGGGAGCGCGCAGCCTTTTGCCTGAAGCTCCGCGATGGCCGCTTTCAACTGCGGGATGGAAGCGCTGACGTTCGGCAGCTTAATGATGTTCGCTTCGGGCTTGAGCGTGAGCGCGCCAAGTTCCGCAAGATTGTCGTTCACACGCTGAGATTCAGGCAGGAGGTCAGAGAATACGGCGAGAATGCGAGCGGCAACGGAGATGTCCCTCGTCTCCACCGCTATGCCAGAGTGCTTCGTGAAAGCCTGAATGATGGGCAAGAGTGAGTAAGTGGCGAGAGCAGGCGCTTCGTCGGTCTTCGTGTAGATGATGATGGGCTGGGCAAGCATGATAAAAAGAATTCAAAAGTAATAGCTAGCCTCACGCCAAGCGCAATCGCCAAGGCGCTGGCCGCATTAGAAACTCGCATGGCCGCCGCCATCCACAGGCAGGATGACGCCAGTGAGATATTTCGCGGCGGGAGAGCATAGATAAACGGCGGCCCAACCCACATCTTCAGGCGCGCCAAAGCCTTCGATCTGGATGCGCCCACGGATCTTCCGCTCGCGCTCGGCATCGGCGCTGATGGCTTTGCGGAGCATCGGAGTATCAATCCAGCCAGGGGCGATGGCATTCACGCGGACTCCTTTGGGCGCGAACTCTGCCGACAACGTGCGCACCAAGCCGATGACACCTGTCTTGGCAGTAGAGTAGCCAGCAACGAGTGGCATTCCCATGTAACCGGTCATGCTGCTGATGAAGACAAAGCTCCCGCTGCCACGCTCTAACATCGGTTTGGCAACGGCCCGCGTCAGTGCAAAGGCTCCGCTGAGATGCGTGCGCAGAACGCTGTCGAAATCCTCATCCGTCATTTCAATGGCAGGCTTCTTCACATGGATGCCCGCGTTGTTCACGACGATGTCTGGCACGCCGTGTTCTGCGATTACCTTGGCGATGAACTCCGGTGCTGCTTTCGTGTCCGTTACGTCATAGACCATGGGGATCGCTGACGCGCCCAACTCAGCGGCGGCTTGATTCAGCACCTCTTCACGACGTCCGGTGATGATGACCTTAGCTCCTGCTTCGATGAGGCATTTGCTAATGCCGAGGCCAAGGCCCGTGCCGCCTCCGGTGACGATGGCGAGTTGGTTGGTGAGGGAGAAGGGAAGAGACATGAATGTTGAAATGTAGTTCTGAGCTTCAGCTCGAACATGAAAAAAG
>JANYJH010000423.1 GCA_025361865.1 Phragmitibacter sp. | reverse complement strand
CACATTGGTAACATCATCTTCTCGCCGGATTCCCTGCGCTGGTTATGCGAGTTCAGTCAGGGCCTGCCCATCGGCGTGGAACTGGCTCCCTATCATCTGCCGCAGGACCCGCTGCTGATTGCAGGATTGATCAAAGACATCGGCCCTAAACTCAGTGTCCTCTGTGCCTGGGAATTCGGGATGGGCTGCATGAAACCGATGCCGAAAGAGGAAGAGATTCAGCAGTTGCCCGGTCGTGGAAAGCTCGATTTCAAGCCGATCCTCAAAGCCTTAAAGGACATCAACTACCAAGGCTTCACCGAAATCTTCATGCATCCGACCCCACGCGGCATTCCCATTCTGCCGACGGCAGCGGAAGTGACGGCAGAGATTGTGAGGGCGAAAGGCTATTTGGAAGACTGCTTGATGAAAATCTAGTTCGCCTATAAATGCACCTCTCTGGCACTGCTTGCGACGATGCCCTAAATCAGCTATGCTTTAATCATGCAATCGGTGCTTACCTCTGAGTTCTTGGACATTGTTCCTGCATCCATTCGAGAACGGCTTCAGCTCAAGCCAGGGCTGGTCATGGAATTCGATGAAGCCGCTCCGTTTCTCAAAGCGGTGCCAGCTCCGCTACCTGATGGAGTGGATTTTCAGGAGTGGCTCACGAAAAGTGTGGGCTTGGCCAAAGGCAGGTTGACCACGGATGAACGGATGCTTGAAACAAGAGGAGAGGACTGATGGCAGTCCTTGTCGATGCGAATATCTTGTTGGACATCCTGACCGCTGACAGACAGTGGTTGGAATGGTCGTCATCTGAGTTGAGAAAAGCCCACGCCAGCGGCTCATTAATAGTGAATCCCATGATCTGTGCTGAGATCGCTCCCGCCTTTGATTTTGAATGGCTGGAGTTGGAGCATTGGCTGTCATCAGCTTCTTTTGTGCTAGAAGCCTTGCCGTTCCCATCTTCGGTTTTAGCGGCATCAGCTCATGCAGACTACCGAACCCGAGGTGGAAAACGTGAAACCACCTTGCCTGACTTTTTTATTGGTGCGCATGCAGAGGTATCCGGGTATCAATTATTGACGCGTGATGCGGCACGCTACCGCACTTATTTTCCCCAAGTGACATTGATTGCCCCTGAACTGAAAACTGATTTTTAAATATGACCAAACCCAAAGTTCTCATCATCGTCGGCGACGCCACAGAAACCGTGGACACGTTGTATCCTTATTATCGCATCATCGAAGCGGGCATGGAGCCTGTGGTGGCGGCACCGGAGAAGCGTCTCTATCAAATGGTCATGCATGAGGTGAAGCCGGGCTGGACCATCACGAAGGAATGGGAAGGCTACACCATTCAGGCGAACATCGCGTTCAAGGACATCAAGCCCGAGGAGTATATCGGCATCATGTTCAGTGGTGGTCGCGCGCCGGAATATATCCGTGAAGACGAAGATCTCATTCGCATCACGCAGTGGTTCTTTGATCACAACAAGCCCATCGCCAGCGTGTGCCACGGCGTTGAGATTCCAGCGCGCGCTGACCGTGTCAAAGGCCGCAAAATGGCGACCGTGGCCAAGTGCAAATTTGATCTGGAAATCTGCGGCGGCACGTATGTGAACGAAGCCTGTGTGATTGATGGCAACCTCGTCAGCGGCCGGACCTTCCATGATAACGGTCATTATGTCGGGCCTTGGATCAAGCTGCTTGAAGCCGAAGCTGCGAAGTAAGGGGAGTTTCATGGAAGCCGAAAAACCAGCCCTCACCGTTTCACAACTCACGCGGAAGATTCGTTCGCTGCTGGAAGACAGCATTGGCGAAGTCTGGGTGGAAGGGGAGATCAGCAATCATCGGCTCCAGTCTTCCGGTCATCAATATTTCACGCTCAAGGACGAAGGTGCCCAGCTTTCCTGCGTCTTCTTTCGCGGAGCCAGCGCTCGCGTGACGACACCGTTGCGGGATGGAATGCAGGTTCAGATCTTCGGTGAACTCACCGTCTATGAACAGCGCGGGAACTACCAGATCATTGTGCGGGCGGTGCAGCCGAAGGGCCTTGGTTCCTTGCAGGCGCGCTTTGAAGCTCTGAAGCAGAAGCTCAATGACGAGGGCTTGTTTGAGGCTCAATACAAACAACCCATCCCGCGCTTTCCGCGTTGCGTTGCGTTGGTCACTTCACCGACGGGTGCTGCGATCCGTGACATGGTGAACATCCTGACGCGTCGTGCGCCGTGGCTTCGGCTCATGGTCTTTCCCGTTCGCGTGCAAGGCCAAGGCGCGGAGAAAGAGATCGCCCGCGCGATTCAGTTGCTCAATCAGGCTGAGGACATCGGTTTGCCCGTGCCGGACACGATTGTCGTCGGTCGAGGCGGCGGCAGTTTGGAAGACCTTTGGAACTTCAACGAAGAGATCGTGGCGCGCGCTATTTTCGCGTCTGATATTCCCATCATCTCTGCGGTTGGACATGAAATCGACTTCACCATCAGTGACTTCGTGGCCGATCTTCGAGCCCCGACGCCCAGCGCTGCGGCAGAGCTTCTCGCTCCTGATGTGAACGAGCTGAAGAGGCACTTCGACGCCATTGAGAAGAGTCTTGGACAGCGGGTAGATTCAACCTTGGAACAACAAGCGCGCATTCTCGAACTCACCGCTAAAGGAGCTCTCCTGCGTGAGCCGGAGCGCCAGCTTCAAGATGCGGAGCAAGCCGTGGATGAGATCGAAGACCGCTTCCATCGCTCACTGGAGCAGGCTTGGCGCGGCTTGGACGATGAGCTTCTGCACCAACAGCACACGCTTGAGCGCTACCATCCGGCGCAGTTGCTCAATGAAGCGGGCCATCGCACAGAGATGTTCGAGCATCGTATGAACTCCGTGATGAAGCAGCGTTTGGAGGAGTGCAAACAACGCATCGCATCCATGCAGAAGCTCGTGAAAAGTCTCGGTCCCGATGCCACGCTGGAACGCGGTTTCTCCCTCACCGTGGATGCGAAGGGCAAGGTCATCGTCGATCCTCAGCAGGTCCGAGTGGGGGATATGCTCATCACGAAGCTGGCCCATGGTCGGGTGTCCAGCGTGGTGACGCAGAATAAGTAGCAGCAAGGCGTTCGCTTCACAGCAGACCGCTAAATGATTCTGAAGCGGTCTAAAGACCGCGCTCCATTACTTCTTCCGACGTCTCGGCGGCGAGGCAAATTCCTCCGGCATGGGCACGTCCCAGATCATCGGCTTGTCTTGCCGTATGGACTCGGCAGCGGGAGCGAGGAAGTGGAAGAAGTCGCCGTAACGCAGGCTGCATTGCAGACGACGCTGCTTGGCGTCGATCTTCGGATTCACCTGCATGATGGCTTTGCTGAAAGGGGCGCGGCGCTTGATCTTCTGGGCTTCGGCGCGTGCTTCCTCAAGGCTGAGCGACTTGTCCTTCACCACGGCATCCAGCTTCTCCAAGTCTTCCCGCGTTACGGGTTCCCAGAGCTGACGGTATTGCTCAGGAGTGATCTCTGCGACGACGCCATTGACCCATTTTTTCTTGTCTTTGTCCTGATCCCAAAAGCCAACGATGAGCAGGAAGCATTCGCCTTTTTCAGTAATGCCAAATTGACGAAGCGCATCGCCAAGATCCACGGGCGTGCCGTATTTGGCGGCTTTGGGATTGGCAGGAATGCCGCCATGATCCGTATTGTGCTCCGCAGGAATGTCCCATTTCTGGGTATAACTGCGCGGCTTGTATCCGTGGAAGAAGGTATCGCGAATCCACTGCTCGAAGATCACGCCGTGGACTTGTTCTTCAGCCGCCTTTGCGCACGGTGCAGAAAATACAAGCAGCAGAATAAGAATGAATAATGAGCGCATGGCTTTACCAACTGGTGATGTTGTCTTCCCATGTTTTGGGATCTCGATCTGGGCCTGAAGAAAACATGATTAGAGATGTCGCGAGTTCTTTTGGTTGCCCTGATCTGGTATCAGGATTGGGAATCTTTCCGTCAGCGTCGAGGTCTACCATGATGTAGTAAGCTTCGCCCCAAGGATCAACGAAAACAGGTGAACCACTGTCATCGATGTATAAGCCATTTTTCTTATCTTTAGCTTTCCATAATTCAATGAATGCTATTTTTCTGGGATTGTTTTTTACATCTTCGGCAGATAGCACTCTAAGAATGGCACCTCGTGTGCGCTGTAAGACGTGTTCATCCTGCAAAGTGAAGGCAAAAGCAGGGAGCTGTTCGTATTCGATTTGATAGCCTTTGATACCAATGATCAAACCGGTCATGGCACTCCGCACTCGTGAGGTATGGCCGTGTTCGTCAGGGGATATGATATTAGAGCTGAATGGGTAGATGGCCGCAGCCATCAAGATGACAGCTATAGGTATCCACTTACAGATTTTTAGGCATCCTTCCATGGCTTATTTAAACCAGAAACCGATGCCTTGTCGCAAGCTAGAATTTGGATGACAGCACTGTTTTTTGAAACGCAGCACGGCTCCTGATTTAATGGCAGCGTTCATCTGTTCGACTGTAAAAGACTTGCCCGACTTCTTCTTGCCAAAGCAGGTCGCAAGTTCAGCAAAGGTGGCTGTCTTTAAGATTCTAGCAGAGGAGCGTCTCATCTTAGAAGCGTAAGATGATTCCGTGAAAATGGCAAATTGCACAAACACGGAATCATCTTGTAGATGAGGCACCACGTCACCTACAGCTTCCGGATAAACACGTCCTTGAACTGCACGGGATCGCTGTGGCCAGCGAAGCCGAAGAAGCCTTTGGTGCGATCTTTGCCAGGGTGCTTGCTATGGGCCATGACGTTCTCCATGTCCACCTTACTGACGTCGGCATTGAGGATGACGGTTCCGTTGAGTTCGACCTTGATGGTGGAGCCTTTGACGGTGACTTCCTCAAAGTTCCATTCGCCGATGGGATGCTGATAACCACGGGCGGCGGCGACCATGCCATAGACGGAGCCGTGGGCCTGACGGGGATCGATAGGGCCACGAACCTTCTCGTAGTTGTCATCGAGAATCTGGCTTTCAGTCATGCCTTCATAAGCGGTGTTCCCTGTGCCGGGATAGCGGATGGCAAGGCCGTTGTTGCCGCCGGGCGGAAGCTTGAAACCGACGCGGGCTTGGAAGTCGCTCAGTTCGGTGTTCCAATACGGGGTGCCGCCTTTTTTGTCCTGCCAGACGATGACGCCGTCCTCGACCTTGACGACGTCAATGGGCCCAGCCCAGCCGCTCATGTCCTTGCCGTTGAAGATGGATTCATAGCCATCCTGGTCGTGACTTGCGAGGATCTTGCAGGCTTCCTCGCTGCCGATTTCGCGAACGAAAAGGTTCTTCCAACGAATTTCGCTGCCGTGAGTCTGCAACTGAAGAGGACCTTTCGGCAGGATCGGGAGGCGTTGTTCGGCTGGCTTTTTCTTGTCGAAGTAGTTCTCCAAGATGGCGTGATCAACGACGAGCTGGTCATTGAGAAAGACCGTGACGCGACTGCCCACCATGAGGATGCGGAAGTGATTCCATTCGCCCAGGGGCTTGTCTGCATGAACGAGCGGATCTTTGCCCGGTGAGCCTTTATCGTTGTTCCAGAGACCGCCGGAACCTTTGTCCTGGCCGAGTCCGCGTGGATCACCTTCCGTGGTATCCCAGATTTGAACTTGTGGAACGCCGCGAAGGTAGATGCCGCTGTCGCCCTTGGGAAGCATCTTGTAGTCCACGAGCAGTTCGATGTCGCCGTAATCTTTCTCTGTCGTGAGGTAGAGGCCATTGCCGTCGTTCACGATTTCATCGCCTTCGATCTTCCAATGGGCGTTGATGTGTTGCGCGCCCTGTTTGCCTTCAGGCAGGCCGCCTTCGACGGATTGCTTTCTGTAGGTAGCCAGCTTTTCCGGTGACATGGCGAGCAGTTCACGCGGGTCTTGGGTGCTCCAACCGAACCAGCCATTCAGGTCTTTCCCATTGAAGAGGGATTTGAATCCTGCGGGCGGTTCCTTAGCCAAGACGGAGGTGGCGAACAAAAGAAGGCTGAGTGCGAGTGTGTGTTTCATGGAGGTGAGTCAGTGTTGCTGATGATCGAGCATTTCATAACGAAGGTTCCCCGCAAAATATCTCACTGATGCACCGACTACGGCCGCAGCGCTCGCGCGCCTTGAATGAATTCCGAAACTTTACCCATGTCTTTCACGCCTGCGACTCCAGCTTCCACACCGCTGGCCACGTCAACGGCATAGGGTTGCACGCCTTGCACAGCTTGCGTGATGTTCTCGGGTTTGAGTCCGCCTGCGAGCCAGAGATTGCGGTTCGGGTAACGTTGTTTGAAGGTAAGCGCCAAGGGCCAAGGAAAGGTTTCGCCAAGCCCACCTCGTTCGCTGGGATGATAGGCATCAAGCAAGATGTCCTTCACCGGATATTTGGAGATGAGATCAAGCGAGGACTCATCCCGCACCTGGAAGGCTTTGATAACGCGCAATCCGAGCCTGATAACGGATGCACAGAAGTCCGGTGACTCATCCCCGTGGAGCTGGATGAAGGGCACCTGATGAGTGGAGATGATCTCTTGAATGTAAGAGATGTCGGGATTCACGAAGACCCCCACTAGGGCTGTGGGCTTGGGGATTTCAGACAACCATCCGGCCCTTTCCAGCGGCAGATAGCGTTTTGATTCCGGCCAGAAATTGATGCCCAGGTAATCCGCACCGAGCGCGGCGATTTGCAGCGCTTGATCGCGTTGGGTGATACCGCAGATTTTAACGAAGGGTTTCAAGGGTCGCCAGATTCAGGCTTCCAGCGGCATGGGTCAAGTTTGAAACCTTCCAATTACTTCGCGGGCAGCACGGTGCTGGCGGCAGTGATCAGAGCGTCGAGGCTTAGTGGAAGGGGCACGGCACCCCGAACGCGGGCATCCCGCTGGATTTCATGGAAGGCGGCGGCCTCATGCGAATGCGTCAGGTAGATGACGGGCGGAGCGGAGGAAACACTGGCGTGGCAGCGTGGATAGACTCGGGCCAACAACCGATCCAGCAGCGCGCCGCTCATGTCTGGGAGCGTGAAAGCGAAGATGAAGAGCGCGTATTCCCGTTGCAAGGCGCGCTCGAAGGCGTGTTCGCCATTGGCAGCATCATCGACTTCGCATTGCCGGAAGGCAGGCAGGAACTCACGGATGAGCCGACGATTAGGCAAGCTCTCATCAGCCACGAGGACGCGGAGTGGGGAAGTGCAGGGGGTGGAAGGGACTTGCATGAACACAAGGTGTCGCATGGAAGAAGGAAATCCAGAAACAGTAGCGAGTAGTCAGAAGTGAGTGTCTAGGACATGACGGCTCTTGGTTACTGGCTCCTCACAACAGCAACTTTCCCCTTGCGTTCCGCCACTTCGCTTCGGAAACTCAGTCTCATGCCGTCCAGCAACATCGAAGCCGAAACACCGAGCACGCCGAAGACCGCCACTGAGGAGAGGAAGCAGAAGCACCTCTGTGAAAAGACGCGGAAGAGCCTGATCGAAAAGCTCGATAACTGGGAGGATCACAAGGTCTGGGATGAGTTCTACCAGACCTATTGGCGGCTCATTTTCAGCGTGGCCAACAAGGCAGGACTCACGCGTGAAGAAGCCTTCGATGTGGTGCAGGAAACCATCATCGCCATTGCCCGTCAGGTGAAGAAGGGGCAATACGATCCGCGCGCCGGTTCCTTCAAGGCGTGGCTCCTTCAGATGACCCGCTGGCGCATTCTGGATGTCTTCCGCGCCCGTAAACGTCAGCCTTCCCTCGGTGATCAAGGCGATGAGTATTCTGAAAATGCGGGCCTTGCGATGGAGCGGCTGAGCCATGAAAAGGACAATGTCCTAGAAAAGATTTGGGACAAAGAGTGGAAGGATAACATCACCTCCGCCGCGCTGGATCGCGTGAAGACGAAGGTCTCTCCCCGCCAGTTCCAGATCTTCGACTGCTATGTGCTGAAAGGCTGGGGCGTGAAGAAGACCGCTGAAGTTCTCGGCATCAATGCCGCTCAAGTTTACCTCGCCAAGCATCGTGTCGGAGCTCTGGTCAAGAAAGAAGTGCGTGGTCTTGAAACCACCATGCTCTAGCCGGACCGCGTCAGCGCTTGATCTGTATTTTCTCAAAGACGCTGCTGGAGTAACGGCGTTCCTCTTGCTAAGTTTTTGGGTAAATGAATCCCACAGATGCTTCTGAACCCAACGACGCTGTTCCAGCCTCGGGCTCAGGGCTTGTGAAGCCGAAGCGCTTGGAGCCGCAGCTACCGCCCAGTCATCCAGTGCCTACCCGCGCTCCTGATCCTGCTCCCACTTGGGCGCGGGATGAGATGACTATCCCGGACATGCGCTTGATCCGGCGCATCGGTTCCGGTTCGTATGGTGAGGTCTGGCTGGCACAAACGATCACTGGCGCGCTGCGGGCCGTGAAGGTAGTTTGGCGTGAGGACTTCGAGCACGAGAAGACCTTCCGCCGTGAGTTCGAGGGCATTCAACAATTCGAGCCGATCTCCCGTGGGCATCCCGGCCTGGTCAATATTCTGCACGTTGGCTGGAACGAGCAGCGTGGCTTTTACTACTACGTGATGGAGCTGGCGGACGATGCCGAGCACGGAACGGACATTGATCTAACCACGTATGTGCCGCGCACGCTGACCTCAGATTTCAAGCGCCACGGTCGTCTCGATCTCGGCTTCTGTCGGGACATCGGGCTCTACCTCGCAGATGCGCTGGGCTACATGCACAGCTATGGGTTGACGCATCGCGACATCAAACCGTCCAACATCATCTTCGTCGGTGGCGTCTGCAAACTGGCGGACATCGGCCTCGTGGCCACGCATGGAGAGCGCTCCTTTGTAGGCACGGAAGGCTTTGTGCCGCCAGAGGGACCGGGGACGTTTGCCTCAGATATTTACAGCCTCGGAAAAGTTCTTTATGAAATCAGTTCCGGTAAGGATCGCATGGAATTCCCGGAGGTGCCGGATGATCTGGTGGCCAGTGAATGGATGCTGTGGCGCGAGTGGAACGCGGTGATTTGTCGGGCCTGCGCGCCGGATTTGAAGGAGCGCTTTGCGAATGCAGCAGAGTTCGCGGAAGCGCTTCACACGGTCGGTGTGCCGAAGCGGGTCTCACTCACGGGGAAGCTGATTCGTGGGTCGTTAAAGCTCGCAGTCTATTCCATCATCGCGGGCACCTTACTGGCTATGACCAAGAGTGAGCTGGACTGGAAATACATCACGCCGGCGCCGGATGCCTCGAAGCAAACGCCGGACGCCTTGGCCAAAGCGAAGCAGCCAAACCCGGGTCGCATGTGGATGAACAGCGCCAGTATCAAATTCATCTGGCGCGGTGATCGACACGTCGCCGAGAAACCGGTGAATCTCGAATTGTTCAACCGATACCTCGAAGCCGCGATGCAATCCTTTGAAGGAGATGTCGTGCCGATCCTCGCGAAGACAGCCAAGCCCGAGTATGCCGTGGTGGTGCCGAAGGCGGATGCACAGGCCTTCTGCGAGTGGATCACGAATCAGGACCGGGCCACGGGCGCACTCACGAACGACTACGAATACAAGTGGCAGCCGGACCCGAACGTGAAGCGCAATCCGAGCACCAAGCCCGCGTGGAATGCCCTCAGGCTGGAGGTTGCGCGACTTCATTTCGGTGAAGTGACCGTTGATTCAACGCCCCCCGGTGCCGAGGTGATTCAAGGCTCCGAGTTGCTCGGCCTCACGCCACTGAAGCTCCATCGGGTGCGAGTAGGTGATCTGGTCATCGACGTTCATCTGCCCGGCTACCGTCGCGAACCCATCCGGGGGAAGGTGGAAGAGGGCAAGAAACTGGCGCTCGCGATCAAGCTCAAAGCCACGGGTGCCGCCGTGTTTGGCTCGCCTTGGAAGAACTCGCTCGGGCTGGATTTCGTCCCGCTCGGTGACGTGCTCATGGCGACGATGGAGACTCGCCAGAAAGACTACGCAGCTTACCTTCGAGCTATTCCGACGACAGAGTTCGCCCCTGCTGCCAGCACGCCGGAAGGCACGCTTCCTGTCACTCAGGTCACGCGGGCGGAGGCCATTCACTTCTGCCAGTGGCTCACCTACATGGAGAGGTCACGCGGCTTATTGGAGAAGGGGCAGAACTACCGCCTACCTAGCGATGATGAGTGGAGCATGGCAGCGGGCTTGCCACGCGAGCGCGGGGTCACGCCAGCGGAGCGGAATCAGCGCATCGAAGGCATCTATCCGTGGGGCTTCGCCTGGCCACCACTGCCTGCGGTCGGTAATCTCTGGGACTTCAGCGGCGCTGAAAAAGCGAAGCAAAACGACGCCATCAGCGGCTTCAAAGATGGCTTCGCGGAACTTGCTCCCGTGGCTTCATTCCCAGCAGATCAACACAACCTTTTCGACCTCTCTGGAAACGTCTGGGAGTGGGTCGCAGATGACTACGGCGGTAAAGAGCCGGAGAAGGAACACCTCGGCGTCCTCCGTGGCGGAAGCTGGCGCACGAAAAATCGCGTGGAACTGCTAGCCTCGCATCGTCACCCCATTCCAGCTTCCACACAGGCGGATGATGTCGGCTTCCGCGTGGTGCTCAGCCCGGTGGGCGTTGAAGCGCGGGAAGGGGATTAAAAAGTGGAAGAGGCACCTCCGCCCCTTCCACTTTCTTTGAAGGTTCTACGCCAAGGCCTGCTCCATGATCCGCTGCACTCGACCAATCATGGTCTGCGCATCCTCCAGCATTCCCGCGGCCATGAGCGCGTTGTCCAGTAACTGCTGGGCGATGAGGCCCGCCAGCTCAGGGTTCGCAGTCGTCGCGGTGGAGAGCTTCCGCACGATGGCATTGGACGGATTGACCTCAAGGATCACTTGCGCGGAGCCGAAGTCATCCTTCTTCAGCGCCTTCATCATCTGGCGCAACTGCGGGCTCATCTCGCCCTCGGCTTGCACGGCCATCGCAGGGCTGCTGATGAGACGTTTGCCAGCGCGCACATCTTGAACACGGTTGCCGAGGCTTTCCTTGAGCCACGCGCCGAGCTTATCGGTATCGTCTTTGGAAAGTGTTTCGCCTTCGGTGTTGGCCTCGCCGAGATCCACTTCACTGGAGTTCACGGCTTGCAGTTCCTTGCCATCGAACTCACCGAGCGAGTTCACCACATAGTCATCAATGGCTTCATTGAGGAACAAGACTTCGTAGCCCTTGCTCTTGAACGCTTCCAGATAAGGCCCGTTCTCAATCGCGGAGCGGCTCGGCGCGATCTGATAATAGATGGCCTTCTGCCCTTCCTTCATGCGTGCGACGTATTCCGTGAGGCTCACGAGTTCATCGGTGCTGGTGAGAGAGGACTCAAAGCGCAGCAGCTTCGCGATGGCGTCTTTGTTCTCGTGATCGGTCGCAACGCCTTCCTTGAAGAAGCGGCTGAACGCGGTGTAGAACTCCGCATATTTCTTCGCATCGCCTTCCGCTTCACGTTCGAGGAACTTCAACACACGGCCCTGCACGACTTGCGCGAGCTTACGGAACAAGGCGGTGTCCTGCATGGACTCACGAGCGACGTTCAATGGAAGGTCTTCGCTGTCCACGACGCCTTTGATGAAACGCATCCACTCCGGAAGGAACTTCTTCGGCTTCGCATCAATCAAGACGCGACGGCAATACAAGGCGATCCCTGGCTCCATCTGGCCCATGCCGAACTGCTCAGGATTGCTCGTCGGCGCGAAGAGCAGCGCGTTGATGTTCAGCGGCGCATCGAGATTGAAATGGAACGTGTAGCGCGGCTCGTCAAAGGAGTGCGTGGCGAACTTGTAGAACGCGGAATACTCCTCTTCTGTGACCTCGCTTTTGCCCTTTAACCACAGCGCCTCGATGTTATTGATGCGTTCACCGTTCAGATTGATCGGGAAGCCGACGAAGTTAGAATACTTCGCGAGGATGCCTTTGATGCGCTCCGGTTTGGCGAACTCTAGGCAGTCGTCCTTGAGATGAAGAACGAGTTTCGATCCGCGACGCTGCCCCTCTGCGGCCTCAATGGTGTAGCCCGTCGCGCCATCGCTCGTCCACACGAGGTGCTCGCCGTCGTTCCGCCAGGAATGCGTATAAACCTTCAC
>JANYJH010000420.1 GCA_025361865.1 Phragmitibacter sp. | reverse complement strand
GCTGCTACAAAAAGCTCAGCGACCGCGTGAGGGGCCAGAGGAGCGTCGGTTTTGACCACCACCACCACCGCTAAAGCCACGAGGGGCAGAGTTGGAGCGTGATTGATTACGCCCACCGCCTTGACCTTGTCTTGGACGGCGCTCGCGCTCATCATCAGGACCGGGAGGTGGAGGGGAGGCGGAGTAGTCAAAGCCGTCCGCACGTTTCCGCACGATGCCACGGCCAATGAAGCGTTCCAACGCCCGCAGTGAGCCCTGGTCTTCGGAAGTGATGAAGCTGAGGGCATCACCGATGGCCTGCGCACGTCCGGTGCGGCCAATGCGGTGCACGTAGTCTTCAGGCTGCGCAGGGAAGTCGAAGTTCACCACATGGGAGATGCCATCCACATCAATGCCGCGTGCGGCGATGTCCGTAGCAACCAATACGCGCACGGCTCCACTCTTGAAATCCGTGAGCGCTTTCAAACGTTGATTCTGTGAGCGATTCGAGTGCAGCGTGGCTGTCTTCACCCCATACTTTTCAAGGTAACGTGCGACGCGATCCGCGCTGTGCTTCATCTTGGAAAACACGAGCACCATGTTAAAACTCGGATCAACGAGCAGGTGCAGAAGGAGCGAGGGCTTGAGGTGCTTCGGCACTTCATAAACGAGCTGCGTCACGGTATCCGCCGGGTTCGAGCGCTTGCCTATTTGCACCACCTTCGGGTTCCGTTGGAACTCATGCGTGAGCGCTTCGATGTCCTTGGAAAGCGTAGCAGAGAACATCAGCGTCTGACGCTTCACGGGGAGCGCTTTGACGATGCGCTTAATGTTCGGCAGGAAGCCCATGTCCAGCATCCGGTCGGCTTCGTCGAGGACGAGAAACTCCAGCGCGTTCAGGTTGACATGACGCTGCTGCATGAGGTCCATCAACCGACCCGGCGTGGCGATGACTAGATCCACCCCGTTGCGCAGCGCCTGAATCTGCGGGCGTTCGCTGACGCCACCGAAGATCGTGGTCACACGCAGAGGAAGATGCTTCGCGTAGGCTTCGACGTTCTCTTTGATCTGCACGACGAGCTCACGAGTCGGGGCGAGGATGAGGCACTTGATGCCGCGCAGAGGGCCTTGGCCGACGAGCTTGGAAAGGAGATCGAGGATGGGCAGCGTGAACGCCGCCGTCTTGCCTGTGCCCGTTTGGGCGATGCCGATCAAATCATTGCCCGCTAAGATCGGCGGGATCGCTGCGGCTTGAATAGGAGTAGGTTCGGTGTAGCCAGCATCTTGGATGGCTTGGTAGATTCTGGCATCGAGGCCGAGGGCGCGGAAGGGCATAAGAGGTGGAGTATCGCCGTAAAATGGGCAAAGGCACGTCATTTTCGCTCTTTGTTTCGCGCCTCTCACTGCGGCCTTGGCTAAGACCTTAGACCCAGCATCAAGCCGCACCCGATGGTGATCAGAGGATGTGGAATTCTCGGCAGCGCTTCTTTCAGTGTGCTCTTGATGGAATAGCCGTTCCAGAAGAAGAGCGCCGCCAAGGCATAGACTAGGATAAAAGGCCCAGAAGCCCTCAATCCCCATCTTTCTAAAAATCCTGTTCGCTACGGGCGAGCTTCCTGCTTTGTCCCGCAGTGCTTATCAAACCCCGAACACACCCGATACATTTATGGCAGGAGCATGGAATTTCATTCACGGACACAGCGGCAGAGTTGAGTCCGTGGACAACGTCAAAGAGCTGACCACCAAAGGCTGGGGACTCTCCTTTTATCAGACCGCAGGCACGGAAAACTGGGTTCATTTCGCTGTTCCCTCCAACTCCCAATATGGTTGGCGGATCGACTTCCTTGAATTGCAGTTCACCGCAGGCGAGAACGCGAAGGTCACTCAAGTCCACCTCTGGGACGGGGCGATCCAGTTCTGGGAAGGCGTGATTCAAGACCCGACCGGAGCCGTGGATGTCGTCCTAGATCTCGGCTGTGAATGGGAAGTTCATCGCGCCCTCGGAGTCTCCCTCAAAGTCGAGGCCGATCCTGCGGGCGATGGCCACTTCATGTTCTACTCCGTGGGCGCGAACTTCAGGCAGTAGCTCCTAAGTCGAATCATCCCCCCAGATACGCATGACGCGTTCAATCTTCAGCGCTTTCCCCGTGGTCGTATCCACATCAATGACGGCTCCGCTGACTTTCACGGGGCCGCGCGCGACGTTGTGTCTGCTTGGCAGATGAGTGAGGAGGCGGTCAATGGCGGCGTCCACATCCATGCCGATGCAGGAGTTTAGGGGGCCGCACATGCCGGCGTCGCAGAGGAACGCGGTGCCGCCGGGGAGGATGCGTTCATCGGCGGTTTGCACATGGGTGTGAGTGCCGACGACGGCGCTCACGGTGCCGTCCAGGAACCAGCCGAGCGCGTATTTTTCGCTCGTCGTTTCAGCGTGCATGTCCACGAAGATGACGTTTGTTTCCTTGCGCATCTCTTCGACAGCGGCCTTCATCGTGGTTAGCGGATTTTCCAGCAGCATCTTCATGAAGGTGCGGCCTTGGACGTTGATGACGCCCACTTTCCCCTTCTTCGTTTCCAAGATGATGCTGCCATTTCCCGGCGTGCCTTCGGGGTAGTTGATGGGCCGCAGGAGGCGCGGCTCATCCGCGAGGTAAGGCATGATTTCCTTCTGATCCCAGATGTGATCCCCCGTGGTGATGACGGCAGCTCCGGCGCGCATGAGGCCGATGGCGATCTTCGGCGTGATGCCGCGACCATGCGCGGAGTTCTCTCCATTCACGATGACGAAATCCACGGACAGCTCTTCTTTGAGCTTCGGAATGAGATCAAAAACGGCCTTCCGTCCGGGCTCACCCATGACATCTCCGAGGAACAGCAGGCGGATGGTGGAATCAGTTTCAGGGGCGTCAGTCATGGGGCGCTTACTTAGGGGATGATTTATGCGGGAATCAAGTTTAGTCTCGCAGGATGATTTTCGGAAAATGTCGTGAAGCCCTCGTGATGAGCGCTGCTTGGGTGGGATTGGGATTGTTTGCACAAACGCCGCCGCCGGTTCCTTTCGACTCGGCTCCTGTGGTTCCGACAAGTCCTCCTGTGCAGGCGAAGCCAAGGCTGAGTCCCCTGACGGCGGAGCCAAATTGGAAGAGCCTCGAAGCCTGCGCGAGTGTCCTGAGCAAGGAGGAGTTCGAGGCCGCCATCGCTGGCATCTATGCCAGTCGCGGAGATTTCAAAGCGCCGTGGCAGGTGGAGGCGGACGCCTTGATCGTGCAGACGACTCCGGGCCAGACCGCGCGCATCGCGTTTCGCTCTCCGAGTGCCGTGGAAAACAAGCTCTCCCGCTACTGGCGCAGGCCCGCTGAGCTGCCCGCTTTGAAGGCTGGGGAGCCTTTGCTCACAGGCTTACAGATCGCCTTGGACGCGGGTCACATCGGCGGAGGTTACGCGCTCATGGAGGAGCGCTGGCTGAGCATGATTCCAGGCACGAGCATTCAGGAAGGCACGCTCTCCTTACAAATAGCCACGGTGCTCAAGGCGAAGCTGGAGGCTCTCGGCGCGCGCGTCACGCTGGTGCGCCCAAACGAAGCGCCCGTGACCACGGCGAAGCCCCAGGAACTGCGTGACGCGGCCAAGCAAGTGCTCAGCGATGCGGGCATCACGAACCCGCCAGAGACCTACGATCCGGCCTCTGGCGATGCGAAACTCCTGACCATCCAATGGCAGGCCGAGAAGCTTTTTTATCGTGTCAGTGAGATCCGCGCGCGGGCTAAGCGGGTGAACGAGGAACTGAAGCCGGACCTCACCCTCTGCCTGCATCTCAACGCCGAACCGTGGGGCGATCCGAAGCAGCCGCGCTTCGTCATGGAGAACCATTTTCATCTGCTCATCAACGGCTGCTATTCGCCAGATGAACTCACCTATGATGACGTGCGCTTTGAGATGCTGAACCGCGTCTTTGGCCGGATGCATGAAGAGGAGCGCTCGCTGGCAGACCCCATCGCGAAGGCTGTGGCAGAGAGCACGCATCTCCCGCCCTTCATCTACCCCGGCAACAATGCGCGCCGCGTGGATACGAACCCGTATGTGTATGCGCGCAATCTCCTCGCGAACCGCCTTTATCAATGCCCCGTGATCTATCTGGAGCCCTATGTGATGAACAATGAACTGACTTACAAACGCTTGCTGCTGGGCCATTACATTGGGCGCACCTTGCTTGGCGATGAACTCGTGACCAGTCCGCTGGAGGACTATGCGCAAGGCGTCACGGATGGGCTGGTTGCCTATTATCAGAAGGCGCGTAAAGTCTCGCCATAACGGTCATGCACCTCATTATCGGCTGCGGTTACATCGGCGAGCGTGTGGCGGATTTGCTTCACGCTGATGGCCACGCGGTGGTGGGAGTCACGCATTCGCCGGAGTCGGCCTTGCGTTTGTCCAAAGCCAAGCCTTATCCCATGATGGCGGGGGATGTGAGTGACGCGGCCTCCGTGAAAGAACTGGCGCAGGCGCTTCCCTCAGCGCCGCTCAGCATCACTCACTGCGCCTCCTCCAGTCGCGGGGGCGCGGAGATGTATCGGAAAGTGTATCTTGAGGGCTGCGGTCATTTGTTGGCGCAGTTTCCTGAGGCGCGCCTTCTGTTTACCAGCAGCACCAGTGTTTATCCGCAGGTGGATGGCGAGTGGGTGACGGAAGAAAGCGATGCAACGCCGGATCGTGAAACCAGTCGCATCCTCCGTGAGACGGAAGATCAAGTCCTCGCCCATTGCGGCTGCGTGGCCCGTCTGGCGGGCATCTACGGCCCATCGCGCTCCTTTGTGCTGAAGAATTTCCTGGAAGGCACGGCCAGCATCGAAGGCAATCAGGGGAATGGTCGCTGTCTGAATCAGATTCATCGCGAGGACGCCGCTACGGCCTTGCGGCATCTCATCACAGGTCGGCATGAAGGCATCTACAACATCGTGGATGACGCGCCCATGACCCAGCGGGAATGCTTTGAGCGGCTGATGACCAAGTTCACGAGGCCGCCGCCGCCCGTCACGGAACCGATCACCTCACGGAAACGGGCCTGGACTCATAAGCGCGTCTTCAATGCGAAACTCCGCCGCACAGGCTGGACGGCGCGTTATCCGAGCTACTTTCATGCGCTGGAGCACGATGCCGAACTGCTGCCATCCATCCTTGCGCTGGTGGCCAATCCGAGTGATGCAATGCCAACGTGAACCCTGACGCCACCACTCAGACTGCCCCGCCGCCGCGCGGACTGAACATCGTGATCGTGGGCCTCATGGGCTGCGGGAAGACGACCGTGGGCCGTCACGTCTCCCACATGCTGGGCTTCGACTTTGTGGACACCGATCAGATGGTCGTGGAAGACGCAAAAAAGACCATCCCGGCCATCTTCGCAAAAGAAGGCGAGGAGGGCTTCCGCAAACGGGAACGCGCCGCGCTGTTGGCGCTTAAGGACAAGCGCGGACTGGTCATCGCAACCGGCGGCGGCATCGTCACTCAGCCGGAGAATCTGCCCTTGCTGAAAGAGCTGGGATTTGTCGTCTGGCTCTCCGCAGACGTGAGCACCCTGCACCTCCGAACGTCTTCCAATCACGAGCGCCCCCTGCTGCGGAACAACGATCCTGAAGGCACCCTGCGCAAACTTTACGAAGAGCGCAAAGGAGCCTACACAGCCGCCGCAGACCTAAAAATCCAGACGGATGATCTCTCCGTTCAGGACGTGGCCTATGGCATCTCCGAGAGTGCAAAGCTTCACTTCCGGCATCATGCCTGACGCGGCTCTCCAGGATGAACTCAGAGCGCTTTCCTTGAAGCTCGGCTTCAGTGATTGTCGGGTGGCTGCGGCCAAGCCAGCGGCGCATCGGGAGGTTTTTCAAGAGTGGGTAGCGGATGGCAAATATGGGGATATGGCGTGGATGGCCCGCAATGTGGAGCGTCGCACTGATCCATGCCTCGTCTTGCCCGGTGCTAAATCAGTCATTGTTTTCGCCCTCAATTACTACCAAGGCGATTCACCTCAAGCCCTAGAAGGCCGCATTGCCCGCTATGCTTGGAATGAAGACTACCATGATCTGATCGAGAAGAAGCTCCGTGAGATGAATGCGTTTCTGGAGGCCAAAGGTGGCACCCAGCGTTTCTATGTGGACACAGGGCCGGTCTTGGAGCGTGACTTCGCCAGCGACTCGGGGCTGGGTTGGAACGGGAAGAGCACCATGCAGATTCATCGTTCGCTCGGCACCTGGTTCTTCCTCGCAGAGATCATCACCACGCTGGACTTCGAGCCGGATAAACCCGCGAAGGATCTTTGTGGGAAATGCACCCGCTGCCTAGATGCCTGCCCGACGAATGCCATCACCGCGCCGCACCAGATGGATGCGCGACGCTGCATTTCCTACTTCACCATTGAGCACAAAGGCAGCATCCCACTGGAGTTCCGTAAAGCCATCGGAGATCGTCTTTACGGCTGCGATGAATGTCTTGTCGCCTGCCCTTGGAACAAGTTCGCGCAGGTTTCCCATGAGGCCACGTTTCAAGCGAGGGAGAGCGTATTCCAAATGAAGCTACGCGACATGTTAAAACTGGATGATAACGGGTTCAGAGCACTCTTCAGTAAATCTCCGATCAAGCGTATTAAGCGTCCGGCCTTCCTGCGAAACGTATGTGTGGTGTTGGGAAATATCGGAACAGCAGACGACCTCCTGGCGCTAGAAATAGCAGCCCTGGACCCGCATGTGTTGATCGCGGAGCACGCACAATGGGCCATCAGGGAGATTCTTGCCCGCTGATAAGCCATAAAATGAGTGATTCCCGCTTGGCAAGTTTTGCCACCCTCGCTTAAGTTGCTCATTAGTCTTATTTCACAAGACCTCTTCTTCTATTCCTCATGGCTGGACGTTACAAAATTCTCGAGCACCTCGGCGCAGGTGGTGTGGGCGAAGTTTTCAAGGCGTTTGATACCCAGTTGGATCGCTATGTGGCCATCAAGCGTTTGTTGAGCCGTGAGGAATCTGAGACCTCAGATTCAATGACTTCGACGCTGCGGAAGGAGGCCGCTTCTCTGGCCACGCTTCAGCATCCTAACATCGTCAGCGTTTACGATCTCTCTAGTGATGACGTGGGCATGTTCATCGTCATGGAGTTGTTGGAAGGGGACACGCTTAATGACTGGCTGAAGAACGGGAACATGGATCTGCTGGACTTCAAGGAGTTCGCTACGCAGACGCTAGAAGGTATTCTCTCCGCGCATCAGGTGAACATTTTGCATCGCGATCTGAAGCCGGAAAACATCAAGATGAATCGGCTTCCCGGTGGTCGCTTGCAGGCGAAGATCGTGGACTTCGGACTGGCCCGCATGTCCTATGCCGCCCGCAAGCAAACCGAAGATCAGAGTGGAAATGTGCTGGGCTCGATCTTCTACATGGCTCCTGAGCAGTTCCTTCGTAAAGCGCTGGATGGCCGGAGTGATCTCTACTCACTGGGCTGCGTCTATTACCAATGTTTATCGGGGAGAAGACCCTTTGATGGCGAGACCGTTCACGCGGTGATGGATGCCCATTTGCAGCATCTGGTGTATGATCTCAAGGAGCTATGTCCACACGTCCCAGGCCCTATTTGTGAATGGGTTATGTGGCTCATCAATGCGGATCAAGCTCACCGCCCCGCGAATGCACGCGCGGCTTTGGATCACCTGCGGGCGCTCGTGGACGCGGGTTGGTTCGCTGTGGCCGAAGCCATTCCCGTAGCCGTTCCTGCTCCAGTGGTAACCCAGGCTCCACCGACTCGCACGACGGGACAGACTCCAGCCGTTCGGCCACCCTCAGGTTCGGTTAAGCCGCCGACGGGATTGCAGCCTCCAGCCCGCACGACGGGCTTCACGCGTTCCCTTGGTTCAAATACGGCTGCCTTGCGAGGCTCGCAGCCCTTACCTGCTAAATCAGCGGTTTCAGTTGCCGTCGCGATGGCAGAGGAGGGTGAGATGCAAAAGACCTCTAAAGCAAAGTTCCCCATGTGGGCTATTCCAGCCGCCGTGGTGGTATTGGCTATCGTGGGCTGGGTCGTATTCGGTCATAAAACCTCGGTAGGAGGCCCAGTGGCCAGTGCTTCCTCCACTCCCCCAGCCTATCCAGAGATGCCCCGCGATAAGGATATGCTCCTTCATTTCGTGGCCAACCGGGCCAGTCTAGCCACGAATGGGAATGCAGGGAAGGATGAGAAACTGATCAAGTGGAATGACCTCAGGAAAGGACCTGGTTCCACCACTTTCTTTCCTGCGCTCAACGAGCCTGCTGCGGCGCCGACTCTGCGCAATGAAAAGCTCGAGAAGATGAAGGCAGCTATTTACAGCGTGCATTTTGAAATCAACCAAAGGATTGGCGCGCGGGCTTCTCAAAATACGGAGCCTTCCAAGCTCTTTCCTTTTGGTTCGGTCACGAAGGAAAAGGGTCTGACCGTCATCATGGTGCTTCGCACCGAGGGACTGGACGGTGGCAAGCCGACGACGTGCCTCCGTATTTCCAGTGAAGATTTTAAGACCTTTTTGTTTCTCCGTTACTTTCCTGAAAACAGGGAATTTCGAGCCCTGATGAAGGCTGACAACCTATATAAAGAAGCCAAGATTAACCGCCTTTTTATGGGCAAGGGATTCGCTATCGTTTCCATCGTTCTTGATGGCAAAGCTGGAAAAATGGCACTATCGGGCCGTAGCTCTGATTCTGGGCGTGGTCGTGCGGAATCAGATATGCCGCAGAAAGACCCTGCAAAAATGCAGTTGTTGAATGGCATCACGATTGGAGCTGAAACCAAGGCCAATCCTCTACCCGAGGATTATTTCAAAGGTGATCTGGCTGAGCTTCAACTCTACAGCTTTCCGATGAACTCTGATGACCGGAGCCTCACGGAGCAGACCCTCGCAGAGTATTATTTCAAGGATCCGGGAGCCCGCTACGGGAACTAGCCGAGCATGTTATGAGTTCCACCTCGGATGCACTCATCGCGGCCTCACGCGGATTAAGGGATGACCTCGCAGGTCTGACCTTTGCGGAGCCTGTGGCCTATGTTTATCAGCCGCTCGACTACGCCGCAGTGTCGCATGAAGTGTATCTGAGCAAGTTCGGCAATGGTTCCAAACGCATCTTGTTTCTGGGCATGAATCCGGGGCCTTTTGGCATGACGCAGACGGGAGTGCCCTTCGGAGAGATCGCTGCGGTGCGGGATTGGCTTGGCATCTGTGAGTCAGTGAAGAAGCCGGCGAAAGAGCATCCGAAACGTCCGATTCTCGGTTTCGACTGCCCGCAATCTGAGGTGAGCGGCAGAAGACTCTGGGGGTTATTCGCGGCCCGTTTTGGTCAGGCGGAGAACTTCTTCAAGGAACATTTCGTCGCCAATTACTGCCCGCTGGTTTTCATGGAGGCGAGCAGCAAGAACCGCACGCCTGATAAAGTGAACGCCGTAGAAATGGCCCCCGTGTTTGCGGCTTGTGACAAGCATCTGAGAAAAGTGGTCGCGGCGCTGCAACCAGAATGGGTCATTGGGGTCGGTGGCTGGGCGGAATCACGGGCAGTGCTCTTGCGCGAGGCTTATCCCCATTTGAAAGTCGGTCGTGTTCTTCATCCCAGTCCGGCCAGTCCGGCGGCGAATAAAGACTGGTCGGGCGAAGTGACGCGGCAAATGCAGAAGCTCGGCCTGTGGGGCTGAGTTGCGATGCGGCCTACTTGTCCATACTCATCTCTGCAGCAGCCGGTGCAGCAGCTTTTGGGGCAGCGGCTTTCTCAATCTCTTTCGGCTTCGCTTTGCTCTTGGGATCTTCTTTTACGGGAGCCATGTCTGATTCCCCATTGCCACGGAATTTGGTGAAGAGATCAACAGGAAGGAAACCTTTGGTCTCATTGTAATGACGAAGGCACAGGCCGATTACGAAGGCGAAAGTGACGAAGATCAGCAGCATGAAAAACCCGGCGCAGCCCGTGGATTCTTTATATTGGGGCATCGCCGGGCGGCTGGTGCGACGCGGAATAGCGCGGGGCGCAGATGCTTTGGCTCCTCCGGCCTCGGGAGTATTTACGGATTGAAGGGGCTGCACGGGCACGCTCGCCGTCTTCGTCTTGGAAACGATGACTTTGGTCAGATAGAGAACTGAGGAGATGTCACCAAAGGTCACATGATCGCCATCAGCCAGCTTAGCCTCCTCGACTTCCGCGCCATTGAGTCGCGTGCCGTTAGTGGTGCCTAAGTCCTGCACGAAGTAATCATCTCCTTTGCGCTTAATCGTAGCGTGGTGGCTGGAGACTGAGGCGCTAGGCAGCACCACCATACTTTCGGAGTGTCGTCCAATGGTGAGGACATCGGAATCCAGTTCCGTTTCGATCTCCGTTCCGTCCTCAAGGGTGAAAACAATGCGCGCCATAATTATTGAGCCGATAAAAGCCCATATTTACCTTAGGGCAAGTGTTCACCGCATAATGAAATGCAAATTGTCCGTGACGGGAGTCAGGTGTAGAGCATTGTTGTAGGTAGAGCATGTTTTCATGAGCGAGACTTTCCAGACCTGTCCTAAACGGTTCCATCAGCGGAATTCAGCGAGGCTTTGCTTGATGCTGTCATTGATGGTTTTTGGCTTTATCTCCGGCACCGCTCGCCCAGCGGTCGCTGCGCCTGAGGAGTCCGAACTAGAATCAGCACTCGTGAAATTGGTAGAGCCGCATGAGAAATCCGGCTTCGATTTTCGAGCAGACATCTGGGAGCGTGATCTGGCCCCTGATGTGGGTAAGGCCGCCCGTGTGCAAATGTTCAAGGGCAATGAATATCGCGTCTGTCTGGCTGTTCCGCCGTCCAGCGGTGTGCAAATTTCCGCGCATGTTCTGGATGTTGAGGGCAAGCCTATTGAAAGCAAAATCGAAGCCACCGATAAAGGTTGGGGGATCGTTCTTCATGTAAAACCCCAGCATACCGGAATCTTTCTCATTGCTGTTAGACACGCAGGTGGGAAGAGCAAGACTGTCACCTGCGCGATGGTTACCGGCTATCGTTGATGCCGAGACGCTATAAAAATGACCATTGCTCTGCTTGACATCAGGGCCTCTTGTATTAAATAGGGCGGCTCGCATCGTTTCCCCTTTAAATTCTTAGTCACATGGCCAATACGCGCTCCGCAGAAAAAAACATTCGTAAGACCCGCACTCGCACTGCGAGCAATCAAGCGACCAAAAGTCGTATCCGCACCATCCGCAAGCGTGTTTTGGGCGCTTTAGCTAAGGGCGACGAAAAAGAAGCTCAAGTGGCTTTCAATGAATTTTCCTCCGTTGCTGATAAAGCGGCGAAGACTAACACCATTCATCGTAATACGGCTTCCCGTCTGAAAAGCCGTATCGCATCGAAGTTCAAAAAGACCGCCGCTTAATCTATCGGCAGTTAATACTTTCATTTTCTGAGACGGCGTGGATATTTATCTACGCCGTTTTTTTTGGCTCGCACGCATTATGCTTGTGCAACAGAGAAATGCCCCCCTATTTCATGAACGAATCGAGTGAATACACCAGTGATCGTGCTCGCCAGGCTGAGAAGATCGCACTGACTCCACAGGAATACAAAGTCTGTGAAGGCTGTGGCTCCATCGTTACGGAGCGCACGGTGGCTTGTCCGAGCTGTCACGCCTATCTTTTCGATGCCGCCACTGACCGCGTGATTGCCCAAGCTAAACTATTAGCCAAAAGGAACCAGAACGCCGTTTTGTCATCAGATCTGACTTGATGTCAAGCATTTTTAGAAATGCGTGGTTCTTAAAAAGAGTGCAATAAGCACTCTTTTTCGTGACAGCCCCGTTGCTTTGCTCTTAAGTAAGCGTTCTGGAAATTCATGATACGTAAACACGGGCGTGAATTTCCAGAATGCAACGTCAACCTCCCAACCTAAGAACAACTAAAATGAAATTGAAGTCCCTACTCATCCCTACACTCGGCTTGGCATTCGCTTCGTCCGTTCTCGCAGGCAGCCATGGCAAGGCTCCAGCAGTGGTTCAACCAGCTCCTGAGGCTGCTCCTCTCGGATTCACGGCCACTATTGGCTATGACACCGACTACGTGTTCCGCGGCGTTGAATACGCTAAGAACCTGATCAGCGCAGCCATCGACGGCAACATTGCCATCAACCAAGACCTAAGCCTCAATGTAGGCGCTTGGTATGGTGCTTCTGCTGACGACAGCGCTCAGCCGTTTGCTGGTAACTCCGCTTATGGTGAACTTGACCTCTATGCAGGTCTTAACGCCAAGCTTGGCCCAGTCACCGTAGGTCTGAAATACACCTACTATGACTACCTCGGTCACGCAGGCACGTTCGTCAAAGACATCAACGAAATTGGCCTCACTCTCGCCACTTCCGCTGCTGGCCTTGACTTCATCGCTGGTGCTTACTATGACTTCACAGCTAAGGGTTACTACTTTGAAACAGGTGTTTCCAAGACCATCAAGATCTGTGACATCGTTAGCCTCGTTCCTGGCGTGCTCGTTTCTTACGGCGACCACTACTACGGCGTGAACGGCTTCAACCATGTTAAGCCTAGCCTCGCTCTGCCTATCAAGCTGACGAAGTCCGCTACCCTCACCCCTTATGTTGCTGGCAATCTTCCAATCGACTCCCTCAAGGGCCTCGGTGAGCAGAAGCGCATCTACGGTGGTATTGCTCTTAGCGTTAGCTTCTAATCTGATTTAAGTAGTTTTCTACTTAATCCCTTAGCCTCCTCGGGTTCGCCTGAGGAGGCTTTTTCATGGCCTGAACTCAGGCAGACGCCATCTCTGTTTGCGTCCCAGTCCCTTTGCGATGAAGAACGCTGAGCCTCATGCCCACCCGTCAGGAATCAGTCAACGCCGTGCCGCTCGAACAACCCCTTCTGTTCGGCTCTGGCGACGTGGCTCAGAACTCAGCGATTCCCAGCCCAGCGCCGTTCGCCGTTGCCAGGGTGCATCTGGAAGAAGCCGCGCTGGAGCTGGACTATGCGATCCCAGAGGAACTGGGCCTGAAGATTCATATTGGCTCCCGCGTCCATGTCCCGCTTCAGGGACGAAAGGCCCTCGGCGTCGTCTTGCAGATCCTCAGTGAATCCCCGCATCAAGGCCGACTCAAACCCGTGCAGGATGTGGTTGGGTCGAAGCCCATGTTCTCCCTGAATCTGCTGAAGCTCGCCCGTTGGATCGCGGATTATTATCTCTGCCCCATGCGGCAAGTCTTGCGCACCATGCTGCCTCAGGCCGTGCGCGAGCGGCCTGAAAGCTTCCTGTCTGACAGCCACATCAAGCTCGTTCAGATGCCTGACGCGGCCACGATGGAGAAGCTCACCAAAAGCGCCCCCATTCAAGCGCGGCTCCTAGAAATGCTGCACGCCAACGGAGGCGTGGGCACGCTGAGCCAGCTTCGCAAAGAACTTCCGCGCGCCACTCAGATCATTCCCGTGCTCATCAAAAAGGGACTGGTCACGCGCGCCGAGGTGCGTGTGGAACGAGATCCCTTCTCTGACGAAGAGTTCGTCCAGAACGCGGAGCACACCTTGACCGAAGAACAGGAAGTCTGCTACCAAGCCATCCGCAAGGCCTTGGAGAAGCCTGCCGAAGCCAAGCCCATCCTGCTCCACGGCGTCACGGGTAGCGGGAAGACGGAAGTCTATCTTCAGTCCATCGCGCGTGTGCTAGATGCAGGCAAGACCGCGCTCGTTCTCGTGCCGGAGATCAGTCTCACGCCGCAGACCATTGAGCGCTTTAAGTGCCGCTTCGCTGATCACGCCACGCAGATCGCCGTGCTGCATAGCCATTTGTCAGACGGGGAACGGCATGACGAATGGTATAAAATTCACGAAGGTCGCGCAGGCATCGTCATCGGCGCCCGCAGTGCCATTTTTGCGCCGCTGGAAAACCTCGGCATCATCATCGTGGATGAAGAGCACGAGCCCAGCTACAAACAGGAAGAAGCCCCGCGCTATCAGGCGCGGGACGTGGCCGTGGTCCGTGCGAAGCTCGAAGGCTGCGTTTGTCTGCTCGGCAGCGCCACGCCCAGCCTTGAATCCTTTGAGAACGCTACCAGCGGCAAATACGATCTTCTCCAACTCACCACCCGCACGGATGGCAAGTCCATGCCGCTCGTTCGCATCGTGGATATGCGCCTTGAAAAACGGAAGAGCAAAGACGGCTTCACCGTCCTCAGCGAGCGCCTCCGCATAGCCGTGCAAGCCCGTCTTGATCGTGGAGAGCAGACCATCCTCTTCCTCAACCGACGCGGCTACAACACGGCGCTGACCTGCCTTCAATGCGGTGAAGTTTGTAAATGCCCAGAGTGCAGCGTCGCCCTCACGTTTCACAAAACGGAGAACCGACTCGTCTGTCATATCTGCGGCCAGCGCCAGCTCCCCCCCAGTAAATGCAAGGCCTGCGGCGATCCTAGCATCAGCTACGCTGGCTATGGCACCGAGCGGGCCGAGGCCAGCATTCGCGAGGTCTTCCGCAACGCCCGCATCGCCCGCGTGGACACTGATACCATGCGGCAGAAGAACCAACTGCGTGACACCTTGCGCCTCTTCCGTTCCCAGAAGCTGGACATCCTCATCGGCACGCAGATGATCGCCAAAGGACTCGACTTTCCCAATGTCACGCTGGTCGGTGTTTTGAATGCAGACCTCGCCTTGCATATGCCGGACTTTCGCGCTGCCGAGCGCACCTTCCAACTACTCACCCAAGTCGCGGGCCGCGCCGGTCGTGGCGAGCGAAAGGGAGAAGTCTTCATCCAAACATTCACGCCGCACAGTCCCGCCGTGCAGTTCGCCCGCCATGCTGATTTCGCAGGCTACGCCGATCAAGAACTGGAACAGCGCCGTCAGTTCGACTACCCGCCCTACACGCACGTCGTGCTCATTGGCTGTCGTGGGAAACAGGAAACGCACGCTGAGTTCGCCCTGCAAACCCTCGCCGGACGCCTGCGCCACGGCCTTCCCGAAGGCGTTACCTGCGGCGAGCCCTGCCCCAGCCCCTTGGCTAAAGCTCACGGCCAGTTTCGTTATCAACTGCTCCTGCGCACCGCCAAAGTCCGTCCGTTAGTCGCCCACTTACAAAAGGTGCTGAGCGGCATGACCTGGCCGGAAGACACCATCGTTACGTGGGATGTGGATGCGATGAGCTTGATGTGAGGTGCGCCGTTGAAACGAACATCCATTCTTCGTTGGCTGGCGTTTGCTTGAATGCTACTCTCACCGAAATCTCTCTGACGTATGAAGCTCTTCACGCTCCTTCTTCTGCTCACTACCACTGCTTTGGCCCATGACTGGCCGCAATGGCGTGGGCCGCAGCGCAATGGCATCTCGGATGAAAAGGGATGGTCGGCAAAGTGGCCTGCTACGGGGCCGAAGGTGGCTTGGAAGGCCAGTGTGGGTATTGGCTTTTCGTCATTCTCAGTGGCGGATGGCAGGGTCTTCACCACGGGCAATGCGGACAACACGGATACGGTCTATTGTTTCGATGCGGCCTCTGGTAAAGAGTTGTGGAAGCACGCTTACCCAGCAGACCTCGGTGATAAATACTTTGAAGGCGGCACCTCAGGAACGCCCACGGTGAGCGGGGATCAAGTATTCCAGCTCAGCCGTTGGGGTGATCTGTTTTGCCTGAATGCGGTGACTGGAAAAGTAGTGTGGACGAAGAACGTGCAGAAGGAAACGAGCGCGCGCATCCCTGACTGGGGCTATGCCGGATCAGTGCTGGTGCAGGAGAATCTTTTAATTCTGAACATCGGCGGCGCGGGCTTGGCGGTGGATAAGACGAATGGAAACATCGTCTGGAAGTCAGACGATAAAGACGCGGGCTATTCCACGCCGTTACCTTTCAAGCATGGCGAGGACAGCCTCGTGCTCGTGAGTTCTGGCAAAGGCTACAACGCCGTGAAGACGAAGACGGGTGAGCCGGTTTGGTCCTTTGAATGGGGCACCCGTTATGGGGTGAATGCGGCGGACCCGGTGGTGAGTGGTGATCAAATCTTCATCTCCTCGGGTTACAACAAGGGCTGCGCGCTGGTGAAATTTGGTGAGACCACTCCGGTTTGGCAGAGCAAGGAACTTAAGAATCAAATGGCCCTCAGCGTGCTGCTGGAAGGCCATCTTTACGGCTTCGACGGCGATAACGGCAGCTCGCGGTCGCCGCTGAAATGCGTGGACTTTGCGACTGGAACCCTGAAGTGGGATGACAAGACGATAGGCCCCGGAGCCCTCACGATGGCGGATGGCAAGCTCATCATCCTCACAGGCAAGGGCGAGCTGATCGTGGCGAAGGCTACGCCGGAGAAGTTCGATGTCATCAGCCGCGCGCCGGTGTTGACGGGCAAATGCTGGACAGTTCCCGTTCTGGCCAATGGACATATTTTCTGCCGGAATGCAATTGGTGACGTGGTCTGCCTTGACGTGCGAGCAAAGTGAGGCTCGTATCAGGTCGTCTGTCTTGAGTCTTCCCATCTTCTATCTTTATGACTATCCGCCTTTTCATTAAACCCGGCTGCCCTTGGTGTGAGGAAGCTATTGACTGGCTCGATTCGCATGAATTTGAATACGAGAAGCTCGACGTGACCACTGACGCGGATGCGCGTGATGAAATGTATGACCTCACGGGTCAGACTAAGGCCCCCTGCATCGAAGTTAACGACCATGTGCTCTCAGATTTCGGCGCGGACGAACTGGAAGCCTGGTGGGAGAAGAAGCGCTTCGCGACGTAGGTTACATTCGGCAAGGTTCTGTGATTGTGGTGCGTTGAACATGATGCCATCACTCATTTCCATGAACACCCGCCGAACCTTCCTCAAATCTGCCGCTGCCGCCTCCATCGCCTTTCACACGTTGCCCATCATCGGCGCGGAAGTGACGAAGAAATACCGCACGGCGCTCATCGGTTCCGGCTGGTGGGGGATGAACATCCTACGTGAAGCCGCAGCCTCTGGGCGCATCAAGACGGTGGCCCTCTGCGATGTGCATGAGGAGAAGCTCATTCACGGCTTTGAGGACGTGAAGGGTGATAGCGGCGATGAGCCGAAGAAATACAAGGACTACCGCGAGCTGCTGGAGAAGGAAAAGCCGGAGATCGTGATCATCGCCACGCCGGATCACTGGCACGCGTTGCAAGCCATCGCCGCCTGCAAAGCCGGATCGCATGTCTATTTGGAGAAACCCACCGGCCACACGGTGAACGAGAGCCGTGCCATCGTGAAAGCCGCGAAGGACGCGGGCGTCATCGTGCAGGTAGGGCTGCATCGTCGCATTGGTCCCCATCATGTGGAGGCCATGAATTTCCTCAAGTCTGGAGCCGTAGGCAAGGTCGGCATGGTGCGCTGCTTTGCTCACAGCAAGGGCGGCCCCGAGCTTCCCAAGCCGAACAGCGCACCGCCGGAAGGCCTGGACTGGGACATGTATTGCGGCCCGGCTCCGCTGCGCCCTTTCAACTCAAAGATTCATCCAGGCGGCTTCCGCAACTTCCTCGATTTCGCCAATGGCACGATGGGAGACTGGGGCGTGCATTGGTTGGATCAGGTCATCTGGTGGAGCGGTGAAAAAGGACCGAAGCGCATCTTCTGCACGGGCGGTCGCGACATCGCCGGACCTGCCATTTCCAATGCCACGGAACAGACGACAGATTCGCCGGATCACCAGCTTGCCACGTTCGAGTTCGAGCAGTTCACGGCTACTTGGGAGCATCGCAAATTCGCCGATAACAACGCAGAGAAGCACAAGATCGGCGCTTATTTCTACGGTGAGAAAGGCACGCTGCACATCGGTTGGAAGGACGGTTGGACCTTCTATCCAGTGAATGAAAAGACCAAGATCGAGCACGGCAACTCCCAGCTTCAAGAGCCGGACGGTCATAATATTGCGCTGCTCTGGGAGGACTTCATAGAGGCCATCGACAAGAAGCGCAAGCCGATTGCGGACATCGAGTCAGCGCATCGTTCGAGCTGCCTGCCCATGCTCGGCATGTTATCCTGGAAGGCCGGACGCAGCATCCAATGGGATGCCGAGAAGGAACAGATCATCGGTGATGAAGCGGCCAATGCCATGCTCAGCCGCGCTTATCGTGGGCCTTGGGAATATCCGAAGGTGTGACGAGAGCTGTCGTTGATTACCAAAGCACCGGCTTCATCACACCCAGCCAGGCCAGAAGACCAACCAAGGTGAGCGACAGCGCGAGGCTCGCGCCCAGCGGCAGCTTGAGCTTGCGGATGATCACCGGCATCATGCCGATCACCAGCCAGAGCACGATTTTCACGATCACGAAGGATTGAAAGCCATAGTGGAATTTGGCCACCATTCCGAAGCCCGTGATGAGCATGACCAACAAAGCAATGCCCTGCAAAATGGCGAAAGGCTTGCGATTCGGCCCGCCTGCCAGCATTCCACCCATGCCGAGAGCGAGTGCGGAGATGCCGATGAGGTGGATGATTTTGTAAATGATAGGATCCATGCGCGGATGATGGAACAGGTGCGCGGCTTTTGCAGCAGACAATTTCTCAGAAATCTAGATGATGAAGCTATCGTTGACGGTCAAATGAAGAGCGGTATATATCGGATATGACAACCACCTTGTTCATGAATGGACGATCCCAAGCCGTGCGGTTGCCCAAGGAATTTCGTCTTCCAGGTAAGGAAGTGTCCATTCGTCGGGCGGGTGATGGAATCCTCTTGGAGCCAATCAAAGAGGCCGCATGGCCCAGCGGTTACTTTGAGTCCGTTCTCATCGAGGATGAATTGTTTGTCCGACCTGAACAGGGCGCATTACCTCCAAGCCCAATCTTGGACGCATGACGCACTTGTTGGATACGAATGTCTGCATCGCCGTTATGCGTGGACATGCTCAGGTTTGTCAGCGCTTGGCATCATTGGCACCTGATGATTGCGGGGTATCAATGGTCACTGTTTACGAGCTATTTTCCGGTGTGGAGCGTTGTCGTCACCCCACAAAGGAGAGGCTCAAGGTGGAGAATTTGCTCGCTCCGTTCCATCTTCTGCCATTCGACTTTGATGCAGCTCTACAGACTGCTCGAATTCGATGGGAGCTAGAGAAGCAGGGGCAAAGGATCGGCCCGTATGATCTGATGCTGGCAGGGCAGGCACTCTCTTTGCACCTAACTCTCGTGACGCATAATACAGATGAGTTTATGCGCGTGGCAGATCTGGTCTTAGAGGATTGGCAAATTTGATAGCCTTTCAACTCACGCCGTAAACCCAGGAATCCCACCTTTGCCGGACGCGAAGGTGTCCACTTCCAAGCCCAACTGCTGGAGCATCTGGACGTAGAGATTGCCGAGCGGTGGCGGTTTGGTGGTGTCAAAGGCGAGATGCTGGCCGTGCTTGAAGCCGCCTCCAGCAAGGAACGTAGGCATGTTCCGGTTGTCGTGGCTGCTGGCGTTGCCGAGGTTGCTTCCGAAGTAAACCATCGTTTTATCGAGCAGATTGGAGCCTTCTTCCTTCGTGTCATTGAGCTTCGCGAGGAAGCCACCGAGCGCTTTGAATTCCGCTTCTTCTACGAGGGCCAATTGCTTGAGCTTCTCGGGATCTTTGCCGTGATGGGAAAGGTTGTGATGATCCATGGTGACGCCTTCAATGGGCACGACCAAGCCAGTGCCCTGGAGCTGAAGCGTGATGAGTCGCGTGCTGTCCGTTTGCAGCGCGAGGTGCATGAGATCATACATCAGCGTGGTGCGACCGATAAGATCCGCATTGTCCTGAATGTCCGTGGGCTGCTTCATCTCCACCTGCGGCTTCGGCTTGTGAATCCACTCTTCGCCTTTCACGAGCTTCTGCTCCAGCTCGCGCACGCTGGTGAAGTATTCGTCCAGCTTTTCCTGATCGCGTTTGCCCAGGCCGCCTGCAAACCGCTTGGCCTGGGTGTTCACGGTATCCATGATGCTTTGACCCTGCTTGAGCTTTCCGACCTGAGTTTCAACTTCTTTCTTGGTGCCGTCGAGAAACAGCTTCGCGAAGAGCTTGCTCGGCGAGGCTTCACTAGGAATCTGCACGCCGCCACGAGTCCACGAGATGCTGCCGCCGATGGTGCTCAAAACGAGGCTTGAATAGCGCGTCTCCGCTCCGATCTGCTCAGCGGCGAACTGATCAAGCGACACGCCATTGCGGAAACTAGGCTGTCCCGGATGCGGCGCGGCTGTGAGGAAGGAGCGCTCGGCATCATGCCCGCCATCGACACCGGGATGCGAAAGGCCGCTGAAGACGGAGAACTTATCCCGCAAGCCTTGCAGCGGCAGCAGGTAAGGAGACGGCGTGTAATTCCGTCCTGTGTCTGTGGGAAAAAGGTTTTCCGAATGAATGCCGAGCGGCGTCATGATGGCCACCATGCGCCTACGCTGTGGATTGAGCGCCGCAGCCTTCGCTGGCAGTCGCATGGCTTCCAGCAAAGGGATCGCAAGGGTAACGCCAGTGCCTCGCAGGAACGAGCGGCGGGAGAGGGGACGAGTGGCCATGATCAGAGAACGTAGCCGGATGGCCTGCTTTGCAACGAATCATCCGGCGATCAACCGCCAGATCAGCCCGAGCAAAGCGCATGTTCCGATCGCGCTCAGCACGCCCAGCTTGAAGCGCTCCATCGCGATGAAGGCCATCAGGGCCACGACTGCGACAAAGGCATCCAGCTTGCCAGCGACCGGCCACAGAGCATGGAGGCTGAACTGCACGGCGAGGTTCAACATCACGCCGACCACGGCTGCGGTGATGCCGGTCAATGCGGCGCTGAGTGCTCGCTGTTCCCGAAGCTGCTCCACATGCGGCGCGCCGAGGAAGATGAAGAGAAAGCACGGCAGAAAGGTTGCCCAAGAGGTCAGCAGTGCCCCGCAGGTCGCAGCGGCGATGGGCGACATTCCCTCAGGATGCTGCCAGCCACCGACGAAGCCGACGAATTGCAGCACCATGATAAGCGGCCCCGGTGTGGACTCCGCAAAGGCAAGGCCGGACATCATCTGCCCGTGATTCAACCAAGCGTAGTGCTCCACCGCCTGCTGCGACACATAAGGCAGCACGGCATAAGCTCCGCCAAAGGTGACCAGTGCGGCCTTGCTGAAGAAGACGCCTTGCGTGAACAACGTGCTGCCAAAGCCCCGCCACCAGCCTGCCAGAAGGATCGGCAACCACCAGAGCAATGCACATAAACTTGTTACGGTGAAGGTTCGAGCCCAGGTCACGCGCGGTGTTGGCGGCAGTTGAAGATAGCCGGATTCGTCTTCGGCGTGGCTTGATGAGCCGTGTCCCTGGCTCATCGGAAACTGCTTGGGCAACGCTCGAAAACCGAGCCAACCGATGAAAGCTGCCGCCGCTATGATGATGACGAACGACACGTGACCAAAGAAGATCGCCGTGAAGGAAGCCATCGCCATGATCCATAGTGCTGGCGTCTTCAGCGCCTTCCGGCCTATGCGCAAGACAGCAGCCGCGACGATGGCCATGACCGCTGGCACCAGCCCATAAAACAACCCATTGATCCAACCGATGCTGCCCGCAGTCATGTAGAGCAGGCTCAGCCCATAAAGAATGAACACGGATGGCAGCACGAACAGGACGCCCGCAGCGATGCCGCCTTTCGCGCCATGCAATCGCCAGCCGAGATACGTGGCGAGTTGTTGCGCTTCAGGGCCGGGGAGCAACAGGCAAAAATTCAGCGCATGCAGAAAATGGGATTCGCTGATCCAGCGCCGCTTCTCGACCAGTTCACGATGCATGATGGCGATCTGTCCCGCCGGACCGCCGAAGCTGATCAGCCCCAGCTTGAGCCAGTAGCGCGAAGCCTCGCGGAAGGTGGGGTGCTCGGGTGACATCAAGCCAGATGAAACGGGATGAAGGCGCGACGGGCAAGATCCAAAGTTCAAAGTTCCAGTCACAGAAGAGCGGTTCAGCTTCGTAACTCTCTGATGCCAGTGCTTGAACAAGCCCTGCGTTCTGCATTACACTTACGAACTAATCATTCACATGCCCGAGACCACCGACATCCTTGACCAGCCTCCAGAAGAGTTCACTGGCATTCATCTTCATGCGCCGAAGCATTCCGCAGCGGGCGTGCCAGCGGTGGTTTCTTCATTAAATCATGTTTATTCCAGCAGCGGTCTGATGCGTGGCACGGCGGCGATGTTGAAGATCAATCAGAAGAACGGCTTCGACTGCCCCAGCTGTGCCTGGCCTGATCCTGATGACCACCGTTCCGCGTTTGAATTCTGTGAGAACGGAGCCAAGGCCATCGCTTCAGAAACCACGCTGGCCCGTGTGACGCCGGAGTTCTTCGCGCAGCATTCCGTCGCCGAGCTTTCGCATCAAAGCGACTACTGGCTGGATCAAGCGGGTCGTCTCACACACCCGATGGTTTTACGGCCTGGCGCAACCCATTATGAGCCCATCGAATGGGACGCTGCGTTTGAGTTGGTGGCTGGAGAATTGAACGCTCTCGCTTCGCCTGATGAAGCCGTGTTTTACACTTCGGGTCGCGCCAGTAATGAGGCAGCTTTTTTGTTTCAACTTTTCACCCGACAATACGGCACCAACAATCTGCCGGACTGTTCCAACATGTGCCACGAGTCCAGCGGCGCGGCCATGAGCGCGAGTGTTGGCGTTGGCAAAGGCACGGTCACGCTGCAAGACATCGAGACCGCTGAGACGGTGATGATCATGGGCCAGAACCCCGGCACGAATCATCCGCGAATGCTCAGCTCGCTTCAGCGCACCGTAGAGAACGGCGGACACATCATCGCGGTGAATCCTATGCACGAAGCGGGTCTCAGCGGCTTCATGCACCCGCAGCAGTTGAAGGGGATGCTCGGCATGTCCACTGCATTGGCCAAGACTTTCCTGCAAGTGAAGCTCAATGGCGATCAGGCTTTGCTCAAGGGCATCGCGAAGACATTGGTCGAAGACGGCACAATCGACGAAGCGTTCATCGCTGAACACACGACGGGCTTCGCGGATTATCGCGCGCATTTGACGCAGCTCGATTGGAGCGATCTGGAAGCGGCTTCTGGCATCATGCGTGACGCCATGCAGAAGGCCGCGAGGCAATGCGCTAGCGGCAACCGCAAGCTCATCACCTGTTGGGCCATGGGGCTGACGCAGCACAAGAACGCCGTCGCCACCATTCAGGAAGTCATCAATGTGCATCTTCTCCTTGGAGCCATCGGTCGGCCTGGAGCGGGCCTCTGCCCTGTGCGCGGTCATAGCAATGTGCAGGGAGATCGCACCATGGGCATCTTCGAGAAAATGCCCGAAGCCTTTCATGAGGCACTGGACAGGGAGTTTAAATTCACCTCACCGCGCAAGCACGGCTTTGATGTCGTGGCGTCGCTCCTCGCGATGCATGAAGGCCGTGCGAAGGTCTTCTATGCCCTCGGTGGGAACTTCCTTCAGGCCACGCCGGATACGGCTTTCACGGCGGAAGCGCTGCGTCGTTGCCACCTCACAGTTCACATCGCGACCAAGCTCAATCGCAGTCATCTGGTCACGGGTCGCATCGGTTTGATCCTGCCTTGTCTGGGTCGTAGCGAAGTGGACCTTCACGGGGGCTATGAACAGTTCATCACCGTGGAAGATTCCATGAGCGTCGTGCACATGTCACAGGGCAGCTTGAAGCCTGCCTCCCCTGATTTACTGGGCGAGCCGGTGATTATAGCCCGCACGGCAGAGGCCGTGATGAAGGATCGCGGAACAGTGGATTGGTCGGAGATCGGCAGTCACTATGACCGCATTCGTGAGCGCATTGCCCGAGTGGTTCCCGGGTTTGATAACTTCAATGAACGGGTCCGCAAGCCGGGGGGCTTTTATTTGCCGAATGGAGCGCGTGAACGGGATTGGAAGAACCCTGCTGGGAAGGCGCTCTTTGCTACTCATGCGCTGACCCATGTTCAGCCTGCGGAAGGGCAGCTCGTGCTACAGACGTTCCGCAGTCATGATCAATACAACACCACCGTCTATGGCTTGAATGACCGGTATCGCGGCATCGGGAATGAACGCCGCGTGATCTTCATGAACCCAGCGGACATGAAGGCGCGGGGCATCGAACCCATGCGTCCCGTGGACATCACTAGCCACTTTGAAGGAGAGACTCGGGAAGCTCACAAGTTCCTCGCGGTGCCTTACGACACACCGGCTGGAAGCTGCGCAGCCTATTTCCCT
>JANYJH010000410.1 GCA_025361865.1 Phragmitibacter sp. | reverse complement strand
GGGCAGATCACCGCGAGCGGTGACTTCGCTGTCACCGATCCAGCGCGCGGAGAGGTCGTTGAGGGCCAGTAATTTTGCATCCAGTCGGGCGCTGGTGCTGGTGATGCGGAAGGGTTCTTCCACGCCTGCGAGGATGAGTTTCCCATCTGTGCCACGAAGGAGCCACGCGCCGTTATCAGAGGCGGGTTTGGCATTGAGTTTAAGGCCGGTGACGCGCACGCCAGAATTGTCTTTAGCAGGAGTGAATTCAAAGGACTGCACCTCGACGTTGCCGATCTCGGTGCGCCTGGGAATCCATGCGGAGAACCAAGACGGCGCGTGGGGTTTAATGAGGGAGGTGGGATCGCTGGTCGGTTCTGTGGCGGCTGGCGGGGTTTGGGGATCACGCATTTCCATGCGCAGCCAGTCCATGCTGATGTTCGGGATGCTCCACACGCCGCGACGCACGCCGCTGAAATCAAAGCCGCTCTGCACGCCATCGGCTTCGATTTGTTTCCAAGCCTGACCGTGTTCGGGGATCAGGGTGGCCTTGGGAACGAAGAGGCTGTTGCCAGACCAGTTCAGCGCTTCCAAGCTGGCGGTGGAGCCGGTGGCGCGGCTGAGTTGCGCGGCGAGCATGACCCGGAAGGCGTCACTCTTGATGAAACTCTGCATCCAAACGTAGGCATAAAGGGCGCTGCCGAGCAGCCCTATCATCAGGAGCACGCCAGTCCAAAGTAAGATTCGGGTGAGCCAGCTTTTCTTCTTTGCGCGTTTCCTCATTGCTTTGCGGTGTGGTTGCTGGATGGAGCATAAGCAACTTTCTCTCGCCAGCCCAACAAAAACCGCTTTAATCCGCTTCCAGAAAAATCTGCCATCATGCTCGAAGTCCGCCATATTACCCTGACTCTGGAACACGACCGGGAAACCCGCACCCTGCTGGATGATGTGACCTTCACGGTTTCGCCCGGACATTTGTTGGCCATCGTCGGGCCTTCCGGTTGTGGCAAGACGACGCTGATGAAAGTCATCGCGGGTCTAAAGGAAGAGGACGAGGGCGAAATCCGCTGGCAGGGCCGCGACCTCGCTGAAGAAGGGGATTTGCACCCGTCGGAGCTGGGCTATGTGCCGCAGTTCAGCATCGCTCACGAGCTGCTGACGGTGGAAGAATGCATCGAGAGCGCGGTGGCCTTGCGCACGCAGTTACCGGATGACGAGGCGGTGGATGCGCTGATCACGAAGACGCTTCAACAAACGGGCCTGACGCCGCTGGTGGACCGTCCAGTGAAGGTGCTCTCCGGTGGGCAGAAGCGGCGATTGGGCCTCGCGCTGGAACTCGTGACTGATCCAGCCTTGCTCCTGTGTGATGAGGTGACGAGTGGCCTGGACCCGAAGTCTGAGAAGGAGATCACGCACCTGCTCCATGAGCTTTCCCGAAATAATCCGCAGCGCATCATCATCAATGTCACGCACAGTCTGACGAATCTTCAGCTCTACGATACCATTCTGGTGCTGCACGAAGGCCGCGTGGTGTATCATGGTCCGCCGAGGGCTTTGCAGCATTATTTCAGCGTGGAACAGGCGGAAGACGTTTATCCAAAGCTGGCCCGTCGCAGTGCGGAACGCTGGGGCGACTCCTGGAAGCGGCATCGGGATTCCTACTATGCCACGTATGGATTGGCGGCCGTTGATCCAGCGGATGCGGAGATTCGCGAGCCAGGACGTGAGAAGCTGCCCTCCAGCATGAGCGCTGACGAGGAGGATGATTTGGAAGAAGATGAAGTCGCGGCGCTCGAAGTGAAATCCCAGAGCAAGCGCGGCAAAAAGGAAGAGGAGAAGCCCAAGAAAAAGCAGCATGAGCACGACATCGCCGAGGAATACGAGGTGCCGAGTTTTCTCTCGCAGACGCGTGAGTTGCTGAGCCGACGCTGGCTTATCTTTAAGCGCGACAAGGCTCAGATGTGGCTACAACTGGCCATGATCTTTGGCTTCCCGCTGCTCGTCGTCATCTTCGGTTTCGATGGCGTGCCTCAAGTGCGCACGCTCTCCCAGCGCCAGAACAGCAACCTGATTACCGAAGCGAAAGAGCAGAGTGATTACCTCACGAGCTTGCTGAAAGCGGGCAGCCTCGTCTCCGGCCTCATTCTCATGCAGGTGGTTCTCGTCACGCTCATGGCCTCAAACAATGCCGCGCGGGAGATCGCGGGAGAGCGGGATATTCTGGAGCGCGAGCGTCTCGGCGGCCTGCGTCCATCAAGCTACGTCGCGAGCAAAGTCCTCTTCTTAGGCACCTTCGTCACAGCGCAAAGCTTATGGATGGGGCTGTTCGTGGAGATGCTCTGTCCGGGCGTGCCGGGTAATCTTTTCATCAAACTCGCGCTGCTGTTCATGGCTTCTGCGGCCATGACTTCCATCTGCCTCGGCATCTCAGGCATCATGCGCTCGCCGGAGAAATCCACCATCCTCTGCATCTACCTCGTGGGCTTTCAGTTACCGTTGTCCGGCGCGGTCCTTGCCTTGCCGAAGAGCCTGGAGCCGATCTTCCAGCCATTCATCGCAGCTTTCTGGAGCTGGTCCGGAAGCCTCTACACCATGAAGGACACCGCATTCTATGAAGCGGTGAAGAAGGTGACTGCCTCCACTTTGGAATCACCATCGCTGGCTTTGTTCGTCTTGTCCATTCACGTCACCATCGGTCTGGTGATGGCCTATGTAGGCACCAAGCGTTCCCAGTGGGATTAGACGGAATTAACCAAATAATACAGTAGGGAATAACCACAAAGCGCTCGTTTCTTACCTCTGATACCTTCCGTAAAATTCTGTTAGATTGCGTTAATTCTGTCAAAATTCATTCCCCTATTTACTCATGGCCCGCCGCGCAAAATCAAGCTTCCAAGCATCTCACCTCCTCGGCATCTTGGCAGCAGTCGGCCTGCTCGCCTTTGGCGGATACGCCATGCTGAATCGCAGTTCTGACGGCGGTTCCACAGGTGCAGGAACCGATTTGAACCTCCATGAATACCTGGAGAATTCCAATGCACTCAGCGGAAACAGCTATCGCGTGGTCGGCATGATCGAAGAGAGGATCGACAATGGCGCATCTGGTAAGGGACGGCTCTTCAGCGTGCAGGTGGATGACGGCCATGAAACGGCTGCCGTGGGGGTCTTAGTGCCAGAGAAGTTCAACAGCACGAACATCCAGCGAGGGCAACGCTTCAGCTTTAAAGTGCGCGTCAGAGGCGATGGTTATTTGGAGGCGGAGTCGGTTTCCAAGTCCTGAGTTTCCCGGCACTATTAGCGCTCCTTGTGTTTCATTCATTTTCCATTAATCATTCCATCATGAAGATCCGGCTCCACATCGCCCCTCTCCTTGCCCTTTGTCTCAGCCCGCTGGTGGTAGAGGCTCAAGTTCTCCCCGGTGGCGGAGGCGCTCAGCCCGCGCCAGCAGCTCCTGCTACGGATAATGCACCTGCACAATCCCAGCCGAAGAAAGGCAACCTCCTGGGTGATGCGCTCCCCTTTATGGACCCCGGCTCCGAAACCGTGCAATGGGATGGGAAGATGTTCAGCGTGACGAATAGCCGCGTCTTTCGCGCCCGTCTTGAAAAATACCTCGCTTCGCCCGAGGCGAACGAACCAGATGATCAGGCTTATCGCGATGTGTTGGAGCAGATTAATACGCTCCTCTCACCCAATCACAACTCGGGTCACCCGGATTTGCCTGCGGCGGTGGCCTTGCTGCCGATCGCTGCGCAATATAAGATCGACGCGAAGCTGAGCGACTCGATGGCGAATGCCATCTTCGGCGTCTGGCAGGCGCAGAAGAACGTCGCCATCCTGAACCAGACCAACGTGGAGATGAAGAACAAGGTGAACTCCATGCACTTCATGGCAGATCACCACACCGAGAATCTGACGAAGCAAGCTGCGGCCTCCACCAAAGGCGGTAAAGGCGCCGCTCCAGCACCCAGCCCGACCGCCCAAGCGGGCCAGCTCGGACTCGTGGCCAACTACATTAAAAATGTGGCCGAATACGAAACGAAGATGAAGGTCAATGAAGCCTCGATGGGCCTCTCTCAAGTCACCGCGAAGCTGGAGTTCCAGGCGCTCATCATGCAGTTCGCCATCCAGCGCCGCTTTGAGCACGTCGTCATGGCCACGCGCTTCTACCGCAATATCTTCTCCAATGATCCAAACGGCGTGCTTCAGCTCAAGCAGGGCTCTGATGCGGAAAAGATGTTCGCCACCAGCCTCGGCACCTCACCCACCATTGGTGCTCTGGATGCCTTCGCGAACGAGATGATACGTGATGTGGATGAAGCCGTGCAGGCCTTTGATTCCCTGCTGGAACGCGGTGATATGGCCAGCGCCAGCCAGCGTATCAGCGAAGCCTTCATGGTTGGCGAATACCTGCCCCGCGTTCGCCGCGTGCCTGCCATGCAGAAACTGAAAGTGCTCGATTTCACCCGCGATGCCAACCAGCTCATCTCCGCGATGGAAGTGAAGGATTATACTTTGGCTGAACAACTCATTACGAAGCTCAAGGGCTTGGCGAAGGACTTTGATTACACGAAGCCGCAAGCCGCCGTTGAAACAGCCCGCACCATCGCAGACATGCATTTGAACAAGGCGAAAGTCGCCGCCATGCAGGGCGATCAGAAGAACAGCGCTGAAGCCCTCAAGGAAGCCGCTGCCATGTGGCCAACCAATCCGAAGCTGAAGGAATTTACGAACATGATCGGCACTAACGCCGACATCAAAACACAGGCCGCGCTGGATCTCGACCGCCTCATCAGTCAGCGCAACTACCGGCAAATTTACAACGATCAGGGACGCTATCTCGCCGCTGTCATGGATGATCCGGGCCGTCAGGAGTCCCTCAAGAAGGTGCTCACCGACATGAACAAGATGAATCTGGTGATCGCCGCTGCCACGAGCAACTCCCAAAATGGCAACGTTCCCGGTGCTTATGAAATCATTGAGAAGGCCTTCGTTGAATTTCCCGAAGACCCGGAAGTCGGTCGTCTCCGTTCTGACTTGAGCATTCGCGCCACGGACTTCGTGAGCGCGCTTCAGCACGCGAAGCATCACGAAGAGAGCAAGCAAAGCGGCTCAGCGCTGGCTTGGTATCTGAAAGCCCGTTCGCAGTATCCGCCGAGCGAGTTCGCCCGTGAAGGGATCAATCGCCTCGTTCAGAAGCTGCAAAACTCGAATGATGGTGCGGAGTAACCATGCCGTGCCAGTTATAAAACACCAGCATGTCCCATCTTATGCAACGCTTCGTCATCCTCCTGTTCGCCGCTCTCGCGCTCTCCAGTTGTTCTTCCATGAAGCCGGACGGCGGATTGCAAAAGCTGGCTGATGGTCAACTCTTCGACAGCGAAACCATCGCGACCCGCCCGCCGGACAATAAAGCGCTTCCCACTCTGGACGAGCCTGATGTGAAGCTGAGGATGCAGTTTTGATCCTTCCTTCAGCGCTTCGGCTCATCGGCCTTCAGTGCTTTGATCCGCTCGACTGATTCTCGTTTGATCACGCCTGCGCTTTCTAAAGTGTTCGCGCGTTCCAAGAGGGCGTTGGTGACCAGATCGTTCTGCGCATCCCTTACCAGCGTCGGCATGATGAGCAGATTTGGCAGACTGTTGGCGGCCTCAGGAGCTAGGGAGGGAGAGATGACCTGCCCCACGGCCACCTTCATTTCCTCCCAGCCAGCGAGTTTGACTAGGGCAGGCTCGCCTTGTTCCAGCTTGACCACATTAGTGGTATCTTCAAACAACCGCATTTTCTTGGCAGCAGCGTAATTGGCTAACAGGGTGTCTTTTATGAGGCTAGTGAGAGAGTCGCCGAGTTCCGCTTCCGTGCTGGCGTTGCCGACTAGGTTACTGAGGTCTTCCCCAGCGACTTCGGCCTTGTTCAGATAGAAGAGAATCCAAAAGAAGTTCGCCTCATCCGGTTCATTTGGCTTGCCCGTCCTGAGCACACCCTTGGTTTGCTTCTCCAGATGCGCGGCCAGTGGTGCCGCCCAGTAGTGGTCATGGCGCTTCTGGAGATAGGGCGGGATATTAAAGTAGCCGTAGATCACACAGGCGATGAGGAGCACGACGGACAGGAATTTCATGGCAGAGAGGGGGCGATTACTGTTTCTTGGCTTTGAGCGCCTGATGATGCGCGAGGTGAATGGCTGCCTTATCACGACAGCGGGCCAGCGCATCCTCCACGGAGATGAAACCATGCTTCAGCAAATGAGCAAGGCTGTCATCTATCGTGTGCATCCCATCGTTCCCACCGATTTGGATCAAACCAGGAATCTGCGCAAAGCGACGCCCACGGATACACGAGGCGATGCCGTCATTGTTCGTCATCACCTCGGAGGCCAGCACGCGACCGGGCTCGTCTTGACGGCTGATGAGATGCTGGCAAACGACACCGACGAGGCAATGTGCCAACTGGGAACTGACGTAGTCTTGAATCTCTTCCGGGAAGGCATCCAGAATGCGTGAAACGGTCGCGCTGGACTCCGTGGTGTGGAGCGTGCCGATGACCAGATGGCCGGTTTCCGCCGCTGTAATGGCGATGCGGATGGACTCAAGATCACGCAACTCACCGACGACGATCACATCCGCATCTGCCCGCAAGGCGCTCCGCAGCGCATGGACGAAGCTCATCGTGTCAGAGCCCACCTGACGCTGCTGCACGATGCCGCGATTATGCTGGAAGAGATACTCCACGGGGTCTTCGATGGAGATGATGGTGCCGCCCCGTTCCCGGCTGATCGTTTGAATCATGCTGGCCAGCGTGGTCGTTTTTCCAGAGCCACTGACGCCCGCGATGATGATGAGTCCGTGCTCCCGGTTGCACATGTTCTGCACCGTGGGGCCGTGGCCCAACTCATTCAATTCCGGAATCTGATCCGGCACATAACGGAAGGAAGCCTCCACGCGACCGGCTACAAAATAAGCCGCACCACGGAAGCGCCCGACGTTCTCCACCTGAATGGCGAAGTCCAATTCCCAGTCATGCTCCAGCTTCGCGCGCTGCGTTTCCTTCAGCGCTGAGAAGACGAGCTCACGGCAGTCGTTGCCTTCGAGCAGCTCTTCCGTCAGTGGTTGCAGCGCGCCGTTCACGCGCACCATCGGCGCGGCACCCGCTGAGAGGTGAAGGTCAGAACCGCCGACGTTGCAGACCATCGCGAGGTAATCAATGAGATCGTGTTGGGCCATAAAATAAGAGAGTTGAGGAGCGCGGAGCTTCAGCCCGCATCATTAGAGGTGACACTGATACGGGCTAAAGCTCCGCGCTCCATTTTGAAATACTAACCACTGATGCCACGAGCCGCGCGTCGGAATTCCGTCTCGCTGCCGATGGCTTCGATGGCCACCTCTTCCGTGATGGTGCCAGCCTGGTAAGCATTGATCGCGGCTTGGAGGAAGGACATGGAATTCGGGTCCACGCCACGGCGCAGGTAGTCCTGAATTTGATTGCTCTCCCGCTGATGAATCCAGTCACGGACCGCCCCGCCATTCTCCAGATGCTCCACCAGCAGATGAAGCTGGCCGTCCGTGCGCTGCACCAGCTTCTGACAAAGAATGCCCGCGAGCTGATGGGAGAGCATGTGCATGCCCATGCTCAATTGGTCTTTCGGGAAGAGATTGATGAAGCGCTCCATCGTGTCCGCGACTCGCTCAGAGTGGAGTGTTGCCAGCACTAGATGCCCGGTTTCAGAGGCTTGCAGCGCGGTGAGCGCTGTTTCGTAATCGCGGATTTCTCCCACGAAGATTACGTCCGGGGCTTGTCGCATCGCACTTCGTAAACCATTGGCAAAACTCGCGGTATCGCGTCCGACTTCGCGTTGCGTGAAGTGGCTGTTCTGCGTGGTGAAGATGAACTCCACCGGGTCTTCGATGGTGACGATGTGCTTCGCCATGTTCTCGTTCATCCATTGGAGAAGCGCGGCGATGGTGGTGGACTTTCCCGTGCCCGTCGGTCCAGTGACCAAGATCAAACCGAACGACCGCGCCGCCCAGCGCGTCAGCAGCCAATCCGGCACCCCGAGGGATTCCAAAGCAGGCACCTTCGTCTTGATGCGACGCAGCACCGCGCCGAGCTGTCCCATCGTGCGATGCACGTTCACGCGGAAGCGCACATGGTTCTGGGAGATCAGCCCGGAGTCGCGATCCAGCTCACTCATGGGATTCGCCCCGCATGTCATCCACAGTCCCGTCATCTGTGACAAGGACATAGGCTCCTCACCGAAGAGCATGATTTGTTCATTGATCTTCAGTCGCGGAATCTGGCCCTCCTGAAGAAAGACATCGCTCGCCTGATGCAGTTCAGCGGCTTCAAGGATGGCATCAATCGTGAGGGACATGTGCAGACAAGCTATCACGTCCCACCGAAGCGCCGCAAGAAGAGAAGCGTTAAGGAGGTGTAAAGCTTAAAGCTTCTCAATAGCTCAGTGGGCTGAGAGTTGCTTATCTTCTGCCGATCATCTTATAAAGCCGTATTCGCCAGCGCCACCAGCGACTCTGCTCAATCTCTTTTAGCCTAGCTTTTAATTCTGAAAGCTTGGCTTTAATCATCGAACAACGTTCTTTATAGTCGATTAGTTTCTTTTTAATCGTCAGACATTCTTCATTCTTCTGGCGGACGAGTTCTTGTCTGGCGATCAAATCATCACGGCAGTCCTGGAGAAAAGATGAAACTTTGCTGTGTTCGACTTCCAAGCTCTCACACCGAGATTCGAGGTGCGCTATGTAGGAATCTTTCAAATGACGCTCCATTTCCAGGTGAAGCGAATCTTGCAAAGACGTATCGAATGGGCGTCTGGGAGGCGAGGAAAGTGAAGAGGGTGGCCATTGAGTCTTTAGCTGCTGAGCTACGCGGCCAGTGTGGGCCATCGCACGGTCAAAGGCGGTTGGATCTTGCGGACTGTAGGGTTCGTAGTCTTGGAGTTTAGCCAACCATTTCGCAGAAAATAGAGCTCGATTTCTTCCCAGAATAAAATGTCGATAGGGGAGAACGGAGCTCGCCCCCCGGTGATGAATGAGTCGAGATTCGGGATTAAAGAGGATGATTTGACCGTGCTTGCGAATGGCCATGCAAAGGTCCACGTCCACATAGTAGGCTGGGTAGTGTCGCTCATCCAAACCTCCTATCGCGTCCCAAGTATCAGCGCGGACGAGAAGAGAACAAGTGCCCGAATAATCAATAGGCCTTGTTTGTGAGAACGTATTTGGATTTGCATTCAGAGGTCTCCAGCCCTGTGAGGTAAGTGCCTCTCTCCAAATAATACATCCGGCAGATTGCAGCTCACCATTGGGAGACAAGACCATGCTGGCGATGGCTCCTGCGGCTGGGTTAGCCTCCGCCGTCTCGATCAGCGACTCCAACCAAAGCGGCTCAATCTCCGTGTCATCATGAAGCAGCATCAAATACTTCCCGCGAGCTAAGCTGCGTGCCCGGTTGTATCCGCCTGCCACACCGAGGTTTGCCGGAGACTCAGCGATGATAACGCCGCTGGTTTGCTCTTGCACAAGCGCTTTAACCTCATCCGTAGCAGCGTTCAGGACGATGATGACCTCATAGTGAATCGCCGCACTGATATGGCAGGCGAGAGATTTCAGGCAGCGAGCAAGCAAAAGCGCCTGGCTCGTGGTCGGAATCAGAATGGAGACCAGAGGCTCACTGGCGCAAGGCAGAACTATCCGTTCGACCGCCTCATCGGTAGTATTAGGGGCAGGCATCAGACTTCAGTAACCTTGCAACTGATTGAACTTGTAGGGGATCAAATCCGTATCCAGTGGCAGGCGATACTTGTCTGGATTTGCGTGATCATATTGAATGGTCGGAAAATTAACGATCAGGCAATCTTTGCTGCCCACATTCTGGTCCGCGTGCCACACTCCAATAGGGATGCTGAGGAGCTGCCGCCGATGTTCTGTGAGGTAGATTTCCCTGATCTCACGGAAGGTGGAAGCTTCCGGCCTCGCGTCATAAAGCACCACTTTCATCTCCCCTTGCAGCAGACAGTAGCGGTCTTCATGGGTTTTATGCATGGCCCAACCTTTGATCAATCCGGGACGGATGGTGTAGAAATAAGAGAACACCAGCGGGTCAGGGTGCCAGCCCCAGCGTGGGTCAAACATCTCACACACCGTGCCCCGGTCATCCGTATGGAGCACTAGTTCACGCATCCGCACGCCTTCGATCATGGAGGCGCAGGGTTTGCCTTCTTTGGTGACGGTCATGCCATCACGTAGGCTCGCTTGTTCAAGACGATCAGCTAGTTCGGAAGACATTTTTGGTTGAAAAGGGGGTGTCCGAAACCTTTGCACCATTAGAAACGATACGTCAACGAGGCGCGGACGCCCACGGAAGTCCATTTCACTTCATTGAGCCGCGTCTCTGAACTGGTGCCGTCTGAATAGTCCGTGTGATCAGTGCCTGCACGGGTCTGAAACAAACTCCAGTCCGCATGGAGGCCGAGCATCCAACGCGGGGCAGGGATCCATTCATAGCCAGCGCTCAAGCGCCAGCCATCGCCGTTCGCGCGGTGTTTGAAGCCCGTCAAATCACTCCGCAGATTCCAGTCGGCAGTGGCGTAGTAAGTAACGAGTTCGTAGCGCGCCCCGAGCACGATGCGCGTGGTGTTACTCGTCCGTAGGTGCGCGTCCAGCCCGAGGGAGACGCCGCGCCATTCCGCCTCGTAGGTGCTGTGCAGCCTGCCGAAGGGGCCAATCTCATGGAAGAGCGTATCCACATCCTGCACACCGTTTTGATCCGTGAGATGCTGCTGGTGATAGTCCAGACCGATCCAAGGCGTGAGCGTGACGCGCTGAATGACTTCAGGGAGGTCATAGCCGATGGCGAATGCGGCATCAAAGGTGTGCCCACTCGTGTCTCCATGCGAGCGGGAGAATTCACCTTGGCGATTGTTCGCGTCATAGTCAGAATCCCGATTCCGTCCGTCCGCGATCCAGCCGTAGCTTCCGCCGAGCTGCACGCGCCAGTGATCCCGCAATCGCAGCTCAGCTCCGAGGGACACGGGGATGATTTCCAAGTGCGTCCAGTCGAGGTCCGAGAGGATGTTCGGATGCCTGCCCTGCTGGTCTCCGGCGATGGTCCATTCAAAGTGATCCTGCCGCCAACCCGTGTCTGCCGTGAGGGAGATGTCCAAAGGTTTCGCGGGTGCGAATGCCACGGGAGTTGCCGTGCCAGCGAAGGCGCAGCTTGCCAAGGGAAGGAATAACGCGACCAAGCCCGAGATAAGTTTCATGGCGCAATAGGAGACGGAAAGAGCAGGTTGCAAGTTATGGAATCATCCCAAAGCACGTCAGTGGTCGGCTAAAGACTCAAACCGACTCGTCAGGCAGGCAGACACCCTTGCCTGACGGGAAAGGGAACCAAGGCCGCAGAACACCGCGCTGTTCTTGCACGACCAGCCCCTTACGGCTTTAGTCATCCTCATGAATCATAACTCCCTTTGTTTTGCACGGTGCAAGGTGATAAAAAAGCGCATTTCACAGGGCTAACAACGGGTAGGCATTCACAACTATGATTCCAATCTACGAACAAGGCCAAGGTAAGGGAATAGGTCATTCGAGTAAGACATTATCAGCGCGATTTGCTGACTTATGCGAAGAGCATTTAAGTCAAGGACGGGCTAAATCTTTTGCATTCATATTTTACGATTTTCTTGATCGAGGCTTCCAGCGAGTTTTGAGAGACCAGGGTGTTTTTGCTCAAATCGACAGATTATCTGGAAGCAATCTCAGCGTATTTTACCTCCACTCTGGAGGCAAAGCGACAGTTGACCGTTTCAACTCCGAGTTCTTGTCTCGTTTAGGATTATCAGGTCATGCACTTTTCCCGTGCGTCGTCTTCTTCAAACTCAGCGATAAACAGATCACAGATGTGACAGCAGTTCATTTAGAAAGCGCGGATGTGGTTCATGGTTTTCATGAACTACAATCCGTGATCTCTGAATATATTTCAGAATCATCGGTTACACCCGTTCCACAATCCAAGTCTTGGCGATGGATTAAGAGCACTACGCAATTCATTGGAATCGAAGCCTTCAGAGCGGCACTTAAAGTAGCGCTCTCAGGCATCATATAACACCATGCCCACCCCCCATAAAGGGTGCAAAGCGTGGATGTCCGCTTGATTTGGACCTCTTTCGTCATCGCTCATCGCGAAGCGAGGAAAGGTAAATGAGGTGTAAAGTCCCTTACTCAATCCGACGATCCAAGCGCCCTCGTGAGACGCACTCTATCTCGGGTCCAGCGTGTAGCAGCGGGACTCGTCGATGCGGTAGTTCGCCCGTGTCCGCGTGAACAGCTCGAACTGCTGACCCCACTCTTGGATCGCCACTGTCGCGTGACCATAAGGACGGAAATCTCGCAGGCTGTAGAAGGTCATCTTGTCCGCTTCATTATCGGCGAACTCGAAGAGCAACTGACCCGTGCGGGAGTCCCGGAGCTTACCCTCGATGGCGATATTGCCCTTCGTAAAGTAACCTCCCAAACCAGCAATGGGACCAATAACGAATTTCAGACCCGTCTTCACGGCGTTGCCCTTGGGACTGGTGGGATTAAGCTCCACGAGGGCCAGTTCCAGCGTGATGGAGTCCTTACTAGGAGTCCTGGCCAAGCGGTAGCGCGGGGCGGGGGATCTGAGGAAGGCGCGCCCGAATTCATTACGCAGATAGTCCGCCATCTCCGCCTCGCGACGTTCGATGCTGCCCATCTCAATCTCTTTGCGAGGCAGGGATTTCTTCACTGGGCGCAGGTATTCCATGCGTATGGGAGCGACGAAGAGGCTCGTTCTGGGGGAAGCCTGGGCGATGACCTTGGGATCACGCGGCCACCAAATTTTGTGAAAAGGTAATCGCTCGCGGTCAGGGATCATCTCCGCGGGATGCTCTATGAAAGGTGAGAGATCCACCGCTCCAGCCTTCAGCAGATGATTGGTAGAACGGCAGGAGGATAACGCGGGAAGCACGAGAGCGAGCGCCAGCACAACATAGGAGGGCAGGGGGGATGCCATCCTCCATTCATAGCATGAGAAGCCACATAGCCAAGCCTTCATCTGGGAAGGAAGATCGGCCTGCTTGAGTTAGAATCCGACACAAAAAGTCCCGATCCAGCTAACTGAATCGGGACTCAAGCAATGGCTCTGTAGCGCAGTGACTTAGATCACCTTCGTCGTGCCGGGAATGGCCACGGGGTAGTAACCGAGTTCATCGGGCTTCGATGGTGGCACGGTGTCCCAGGTCACCTTGGCGGGCATGAGCTGGATGTCTGATTTGAGGGCGGCATCCCACTGGATTTCCTTCCCGCCATAGGTGGCCAGACGGCCAAAGATCGCGGTCATGGTGCTGTCCGCAACGTAGTGGGCGTTGTTGATCGGCGTATTGTTCATGATCGCGGCTTGCAGCTCATTGTGCTCCACTTGGTAAGGGTTGATGTCCTTCTTGAACTGCTCGCGGTCGTAGCTCCAGATTGGGTTGCCCTTGTAGTCAACAGCGCGGCAGCGGCCGGAGTTGTCGAGATACAGGATGCCCTTGGTGCCGTGGAACTCTTCACGAACGGCGTTGTAAACGTTCTTCTGGTGGCGGCATTGGCTGTTGATGCGCACGCCGTTGGCGTAGGTGTATTCAACAAAGTGGTGGTCGAAGATTTCGCCGAATTTGTTGTCGTCGCGCACCTTCTTCAAGATGCCGTCCAAGCCCTTATCCTTCTCGGAAGCATAGATGTCCGGGAACTTGGCTCCGATGCGGTTCTGACGACCGCCCATGCCTTGGGCGCTGATCGGCGTGGAGCCGATGAACCAGTTGGCGATGTCGAGATTATGGATGTGCTGCTCGACGATGTGATCGCCGCAGAGCCAAGTGAAGTAATACCAGTTGAGGAGCTGGTATTGCATCTCGGTCATGCCGTCGAGGCGGTCCTTGACCCAAACGCCAGCGTCATCCCAATACATCTGGCCGCTGATGATATCGCCGATGATGTTGTTCTCTTTGACCTGCTTGAGCGCTTCACGATAGCAGCCCTGATAGCGGCGCTGGAGACCGGCGACGACTTTCAAGCCTTTCTGGTCAGCGACTTTGGCCATTTCCATGACCTTGCGGATGCCCGGTGCATCGGTAGCGACGGGCTTCTCCATAAAGATGTTTTTGCCCGCGTTGACAGCGGCTTCAAAGTGATACGGACGGAAGCCGGGAGGGGTGGCGAGGATGACGAGGTCACACTCTTTGAGCACCTGTTCATAGGCATCAAGGCCGACGAATTTGCGCTCGTCGCTGACCTTTACCTGGTCGGTGTGCTTCTGGCTGAGGTTGCTGTAAGAGCCGTCAAGACGGTCCTTGTGAGCATCGCCCATCGCCCAGAGGGTGATGTTCTTGTTCCCGCTGCTGAGGGCCTGATCCGCTGCGCCTGATCCACGACCTCCACAACCGATGAGGCCGAGTTTGATCTCGCCAGAGCCAGCGGCCCAAGCGAAGTTACTGCTGGCCAGCGCGCCAACGCCGACGGCAGCGGAGGTTTGAAGGAAGCTGCGCCGTGAGGCGGTCTGAGGCACGTAAAGTGCGTGATGACGGGTGTCTATGTTGGTCATGTGTTTGTTGGTTTGGATTAGCCTGATGGAAGACGGAATTAACAGAATTAGACAGAATTTTAATTATGAAGCTGCGCGCAAAGGCAGGATCACTAATTCGGTTTAATTCCGTGAATTCTGTCTAAAAAGATTCCCGCTGTTTGATTAGGCGTTCCAGGCTTTCTTGATCAAGGCGTAGCCTTCGGTGTAAACTTCTTCCGGGGAGGAGAAGAAGTCACGCCAGACGCGGGTGGCGGCGGCGAGGTCGGGGAGGGAACCGCCGAAGGCTTCGATGGTCAACCAACCGTCATAGCCGATGGCTTTGAGCTTGTGAATCTGCGCCACGATGTCGATGTGGCCGCGACCGGGAGTGCCGCGATCATTCTCGGAGATGTGGACGTGGTTGAGCTTACCAGTGGCGAAGACGTGCTCGATGGCGGCATGAGGGTTCTTCTCCTCAATGTTCGCGTGGAAGGTGTCATACATGGTGCCGAAGTTCGGATGATCCACGCGCTTCACATAGCTGGCGGCTTGTTCCATCGTATTGAGGAGATGGGACTCGAAACGGTTCAGCGCTTCGATGGCGTTCTTCACGCCTGCGGCCTCAGAAATCGGGGCGATGGCGCGATGAACCTCTGCTGCGTGGTCCAGTTCCGTCTCCGTGGGGAAGCGTCCGGTGAACTGGCCGAGCACTTGATAATAGGGGCCTACGAGGGTTTGCACGCCTGCGTTGTGCGCACAATCAATGACGGTTTTCAGGTGATCAATGGCCCCCTGACGGTTTTTGGCGTCAGCGCTGATGGCGTTATGCGCTTCATCTGGCAAGACGGTGACGGCGGTGCATTCGAGCCCGTTGTCCTTGATCGCCTGGCCGATGGCCTTGAAGTGCGCCGGGCTGCTGGTGTCAAAGATGGGGACCTCCACGCCATCATAGCCGATGGCCTTGAGCTTGGGGAAAAGGTGGAAGTCGCTTTCAGTAACGTGACCTGTCCAGAGAAGTAAGTTGAATCCGATTTTCATAGAAGTCGCGATGCTAGGGAGTCTGGAGGATTTGTGCAACTGCGGTTTGCAGGGAATTTAAATAAGCGAGCCACGAAGACCTCACCGAAGGGTAAGAGGCCATAAGGAGAGAAAGGGATTGAAAATTTCAGGAAACTTAATAACCTCGCATCGCAGAAAGCAATCTTCTATGACCGCTATGAAAACCCTCCTCGTCGCTCTGAAGCCCCTCCTCATTCTGACAGCCATCGCAGGTGTCACCTCCTGCTCCAGCACGAAGACCGCCAGCGGTGGTCAATATGCTGAATACAACGGCGGCCCCGTGAACTACGGTTCTGATGGAGCCTACAAGCCCTACTCTGGCGCGCAGCCGCGTCAGGCACCCGCAGCCACGGGCGGCTATCAGGAGTTTAACCAGCCGCCAGCGAATGCTCATAAGGCGACCTATCAGGCCCAGACCTCAAAGAGCAATAGCACGACAGCCAAGAAAAAGACGGTGGCCAGCACCAGCGCTTCTAAGACGAGCAAAACCACTCCCAAGACAGCCAAGACTACATCGAAGGGACAAAGCCACGTCATCCGTCATGGCGATACCCTTTGGGGACTCGCGAAGAAATATCATACCACTGTGCCTGCCATCAAGAGCGCGAATCATCTGACTTCCGATGTGCTGCGCGACGGGACGACCATCAAGATTCCGTGATCGGAATGTCCCGCTACGCTAAGACGCCCGCTTGCATTTCCGGCAATCCATCGCATGACTCTCGCCGTCTCATGGATAGCCTTTTGAACGAAGAACAACTGCTACTGCTCACCCAAGCCACCCTCCCACAATGGCCAGCGGTGGCGCGTTGTGAAGCGATCTTGAAGGGCGGTTCGGACCGTCGGTTCTTCCGGCTCCATTTTGAGGGCGAGGCCCGTCCGGCCATCATCCTCATGGCTTACACGATGGCCAGGCCGGACAATCCGCGCTTTGTCAGCGCGACCACTCGCCTTGAAACACTGGGTGTTCGCGTGCCGCATATCTACGCGCATGATGAAGTGAATCTGCTCGTCTGGCTGGAGGATCTCGGCAGCCAAGACCTCCATGCTTACCGCGAAGAAGACTGGTCCAAGCGCGAGCCTCTTTACCAAGCCACGCTGGAGGAAGCGGCGAAGCTCCACTCTGTGGACACCTCCGCGCTTTCCACGGATGACCTCGCGGAGATGGAGCTGTGCTTTGATGAACGCCTCTATGAATGGGAGCAGCAATACTTCCTCAATCACTTCGTCCACGGCTTCCTCGAACGTGCCACAGAGTCGGTAGATTATGCCGCTGCGCATGAGGCCCTGCATCAGCTACGCCATCATCTCGCCGCCCTGCCGCGCGGGTTGGTGCATCGGGACTTTCAGAGCCAGAACGTGCTGATCCGTGATGCCGCCGCGTGGCTCATTGACTACCAAGGCGTGCGCCCCGGCCTCCCGGAATATGACCTCGCTTCACTGCTGCTCGATCCCTACGTGGACCTCGCCGAAGCCGAGCGGGATGCCTTGCTCCAATGGTATGCCGCTCATACTGAACGTGATTTCCAGACCTTGCGGGAGACCTACCTCCTCTGCGCCGCTCAGCGCCTCATGCAGGCTCTCGGGGCCTACGCAAATCTGAGCCGGAATCTGGACAAGCCCCACTTCGCGCAACACATCCCCGTGGCCGTGGAGAGGCTGCTCGCCGTGTGCGCCGCGCATCCCATGCTAGAACCGTTGTCCGTTTTGATCACCGCACAAAAGTAGCCGCTGACGTGGTGCCTCCCCCGTTCGTAGTTCCGCCTTCAGGCGGTTCAGGAGCCACGGGAGCCTCCATGATTCCGCCTGAAGGCGGGACTACGAACGGGCGCCGGAAGCATCTAAAACCCGCCGGAGGGCCATTGACCATGCCGAAGGTCAGCCGCCTTACCCGCAAAAGTTACTGAATCTCCTACCGAGTGAAAGAAAAAGAGAGCTTGGAGCAGATTCTCGTTCTATGGCATGATTCACTAGACGAACCACCGCCTTTTGACTGATTGATTATGGATAAGCCTGCCTTTGCCCCCACCGTTGTCATCGAGAATTTCTATCCCTCACTTGGCTCGCCGAACTACCTCATCAAGCGGGTCGTGGGGGAGCCGCTGGACGTGTTTGCGGACATCTTCAAGGACGGGCATGACTACCTGAGCGCGGTGCTGAAATGGCGTCTAGCCAATGGCGCGCGCTGGTTTGAAGCGCCGATGCAGGGACTGGAGAATGATCGCTGGCAGGGGCAGTGCAGCTTCTCCATGAGTGGCCGCTGGGAGTATGTGATCGAAGCGTGGTGCGATACGTTCCGCACCTGGAAAAAGCACTTTAAGGCGAAGTTCGATGCGCATGATCCCGAGCTCGACATCGAAGCGAAAGAGGGCGCGAAGCTGCTGGAACAAGCCGCGCAGCGGGCGCGGGCCGAAGGCTCCGGCGACTCCGCCGTGGAGCTGGAAGAACTCGCTACGATGCTGCGCCAACTGCCGGCGAAGGAGCTGATGGAAGTGCTGCTCGCAGAGGCGTTGCAGGGCGTGATGGATCGTTTCCCTGACCGCACGCAAAGCACGACCTCAGCTCCGATCAAGGTTTCCGTGGAACGGGAGCTGGCCCGGTTCTCCGCGTGGTATGAGTTCTTCCCCCGCAGTGCAACGGGTAAGCCGGAGGTCCACGGCACGTTCCGAGACTGCCTGCCGCGCCTCGATGACGCGAAGGACATGGGCTTTGATGTGATCTACTTTCCACCGATCCATCCCATCGGGGTGAACTTCCGCAAAGGGAAGAACAACACGCTCACGGCGCTGCCCGGCGATGTCGGCTCGCCTTGGGCCATCGGTGGCGCAGAAGGCGGGCATCGCTCCATTGAGAAGGCTTTGGGCACGATGGAAGACTTTGAATGGCTCGTCGGTGAAGCTCGTAGTCGCGGGCTGGAGATTGCTTTGGACTTCGCCATTAACTGCTCACCGGATCACCCTTATGTGAAGGAGCATCCGGACTGGTTTTATCTGCGTGAAGATGGCTCCATCCGTTACGCGGAGAACCCGCCGAAGAAGTATCAGGACATCTATCCGATCAATTTCCACTGTGCCGACTGGAAGGCGCTTTGGCGGGAGTTGATAGATGTCGTCCTCTACTGGGTGGACCGGGGCGTGAAGGTCTTCCGCGTGGATAATCCCCACACGAAGCCTGTCTCCTTCTGGGAACTGCTCATCGCCGAAGTGCAGGCGCGTGACCCTGATGTCATCTTCCTCGCGGAAGCGTTCACGAAGCCGCGCATGATGCAGGGCTTGGGCAAGATCGGCTTCAGCCAGAGCTACACTTACTTCACTTGGCGGGAGTCGAAGCACGAACTCCGCGCTTATGCTGAGGAGCTGACGCAGGGGGAGATGCGCTGGTATTATCGCGGGAACTTCTGGCCGAACACGCCGGATATTCTGCCGCATCATTTGCAGAATGCGAAGTCCGTGACCTTCAAAATCCGCGCTGCCCTCGCGGCCTTGTTGTCCTCGAACTGGGGCATGTATAGCGGCTACGAACTGTGCGAGAACCAGCCGCTGCCGGGTCGTGAAGAGTATCTGGATTCCGAGAAGTTCCAAATCACCGCACGCGACTGGAACGCACCGGGAAACATCAAGGCGTTCCTTCGCGAGCTCAACAAGGCGCGCCGTGAGAATCCAGCTTTGCAGCTCTATGACAACCTCCGTTTCCACGAAGCAGACCATGACAGCCTCATCGTTTTCAGCAAGGCGACGCCGGACTTCAGCAGTCGCGTGCTGGTCATCATGAATCTCAATCCGAATGCCGTCAGCTCCGGCATGGTGCATCTGAATATGGCGGCGCTCGGCCTGTCCGATGACGCGAGCTTCCGCGTGCGGGACGCCCTACATCCTTCCATCCACTGGTGGAAAGGCCCGCATAACTACGTGAGCCTGGACCCGAAGGGCACGTTCATGCATCTCTTTAAGTTCGAGAGCTGATCCTATGAAACTTCGCGCCGCCTTCCTCGCTTCCTTGATGGGCGTCGCCTTGTTCTATGCCCATCAGGATGAATACCGCGCGCGACTTCTCCAGGCCGAACGGGGCTTCATGGACTTCCTCGTAGCGAATGCGCGGGAGGCCTTTGAAAAACAACCGATGCTGCCTTCCCCAGAGGTCGTCTTGGTTGAATTCCGAACCGAGGACAAAGCGGAATTTAGCGCCTGGCCACCCGCTCCCTTGGACTACATCATGGTGCTGAAGAAGCTCGCGGATCACGAGCCGCGCGTGCTCGCCTTCGCCATGCCTTTGAACTGGGAGAACGCAGCCCCGCAGTTCGTGGGAGAGATGCAAAAAGCGCTACTTCCCTTCACCTCCGTCGTTCTGGGATTCGATGGGAAATCCACTGACGAGGCGACGCCAGAGACGACGCAGTTCTTCTCTGAGGAGCTGCCGAAGCTCGCGAATGTGGATGGCGATCCCTCGCTGGCTCCCACCTTGGCGGGCATCAGCGCGTTGCCCAACCCACAACTCCGCACGCAGATGCAGCTCGGTTTCGCTTCACTCATGGGCGGCTCAGCGAATAAGGAACGCACGCCGATGGTCGCCCGGCATGAAGCGCAGTTGGTTCCCTCGCTCGCCGCGCAAGCCCTCGCGCTGCATGGTCGCGTGCCCTATGCCAGTCAGCAGCTCCGCTTCGGCATGGGCGCGGGATTGTATCTCGGTAGCGACTGGTTCGTCCCGCTGGGCAATGACGGTTCCGCCAACGTGAAACTGCAAAGCGAGGTGGCCCGAGTGAACGCGCTGGAAGTGATGACGCCTGATCCTGGTGACGACTCAGGAAAGGCCGTCTCAGCCGCATTGGGCAAGGACAAGCTGATCATCCTCGGCGTGTCTCCCTCGGATGGCGAAGCGCAGGCCCGCATGATCGCGTGGGCGCTATCACTTCCACGCCTGCACCGCGCGGATACTTGGGTGGATCAGCTCGCGGCGGGAATCATGATCGCTGTCTCTTTCTTCCAACTCCGGCGCGGGAGATTCGGCGCTTTGGTCTTCGGCGGCGGGATGCTGGTGGTCGGTATGTTGGTCAGCCTGTTGGCTTTTCAATCAGCGCTGACTTGGTGGTCGCCCATACTTTCCCTCGTCGTCGTAGCCGTCAGCACCGCGTTTTGTTTTCTCTGGCCGCATCGGGCGGCGGTCGCCCCAGAGTGACGGCACTTGCCAAGTGCTATTTCCTCCTTTATCGAAGAGGACACGCGCTCAGAGGCGCATCCGTTTGTATCCCTAGTTATTTAAAATGATATTCCGCAGTCTGACGCGCCACAGAGAGATTGGTGCCAATTCGTATCTGATTGAGACGAAAAAACATCGCTTCATCCTTGATGCTGGCGCGCACCCGAAAATGAAGGGCCTGGAGTCCCTGCCGCAGTTCAATGCCGTGCCGCATGATTCCGTTGACGGCATCATTCTGAGCCACGCGCACCATGACCACATCGGGGCTTTGCCAGTGCTGCAACGTCGCCAGCCAAACACCCAAGTCTTCATGACGGAGCCAACAGGCGAAGTGGGCGCAGCCATGCTCCATAATTCCGTGAACGTCATGAGCCGCCAGCGCGAGGAGCTGGGCATTCACGAGTATCCGCTCTTCACGCACAAGGAGATTGATCAGGTCAAAGCGAACTGGTTCTACCGCGATATTCGCAAGCCTTTCTGGATCGGCGATACGGAGGTGGAATGCACCTTGTTTGATGCCGGACACATCATCGGCTCCGCAGGCGTGCTGCTGAAGCACGAGGGCAAATCCGTCTTCTACACGGGGGATGTGAACTTTGAAGCGCAGACCATCATGCGTGAGGCGGACTTCCCGACGGAGGGGATTGATACGCTCATCATGGAAACCACGCGTGGTGACTACGCACGGACGGAAGGCTTCACGCGGCGTGCCGAAAAGGAACGGTTGGCGAAGGTCATCTGTGAGACCTTTGAGCGCAACGGTTCCGTGATGATCCCCGTCTTTGCCCTCGGTAAATCACAGGAACTTCTCCTGATGCTGCATGAGCTGAAGCAGATGGATTTGATCCCGCCTGCGCCTGTCATCATCGGCGGCTTGAGCACGAAGCTCACCGTTCTCTACGATCACTACGCGAGCAAAATCCGCCGCAGCTACGAAGGCTTCCGCATCCTGGAAGACATGAGCACGCTCGTGGCCCCTCGTAAGCGGAAGAAGGAACTGCAATACAATCAAAACACCATCTACGCGCTCTCCAGCGGCATGATGAGCGAAGGCACGACCTCCAATACCTTCGCGAGACAGTTCCTAGACAACGAGCGCAACACCGTGGCCTTCGTGGGTTACACCGATCCCGAAACGCCAGGGTATAAGCTCCGCAACGCCAAGCCTGGTGACATGATCAAGCTCGATTCCAAACTGTCCGCCATTGAGCTTCGGGCCCGAGTCGAGAGCTTCGACTTCAGCGCCCACGCGACCCGCGAGGGCATTATGAATTATGTGAACCAAGTGAAACCGAAGAAGGTCTTGCTCGTCCACGGTGATGAAGGTGCGATGAAATGGTTCACCAAGACCATCAACGAATCACTGCCGAACACCGAAGTGATCGCGCCCGAGCCCAAGGTGGCGATTGAATTGTAGGCGGTTCGTTCAGCCCGAGGAGTGGCGGTTTTCTACCGCCGTTCATTGCCGAAAACAAAAAACGCGCGGTCACCATTCAGGCAACCGTGCGTTGAGTTCTTGAAGCTGCGATTAGGACCCAGAAGCCTTCTTAGGCTCGGTTGCGGCTGCCGTCTGCGGCTGATGGCTGCTGAGTTCGATCCAGTCGCGCATGATGTTGATGGTTTCCAGTTTCACGGGCTCCACACCGTAGGTGAATTGGGAATTCTCAGCGGGCACTTCTTCGTCATCGGTTGAGGCACCGGAGGCCAATCTCATGCCGGTGGTCTGCTCCTTGGTAAAGGTGCTTTCCTTGATGAGTTGAGGCTGATCCACGTTGTCGAGGGTCAGACGGAAGGTCTGGAAGCCTTCTTTGGTCTTATCAGCCACGTCCTTGACGCGAATTTTCCGCTCATCTTTACGGGCCTCGTTACGCACCTTGTTTTCATCGAGTTCTTGCAGACGGACTTTCTCGTTCAGGCTGACGCTGTTCTTGTCTATGCGTTCCTTGAGGCGCTTCGTGTCTTCCATGATGTATTGGAATTCAGGGTTCGCGGTGATGCGATTTTGGGCCTTGGAACGAAGCTGATCGCTCGGCAGCGGGGTCTTGCTCCAGAAGGTGAAGGTGCGGCTGGGAATGGTGTCGTAGGGAAGGGGATTCTTCAAAGCATCCTCGCCGATCTCCATCACATCACGCATGGAAGGCAGGCTGACATCCGGGATGACGCCTTTTAACTGCGTGGAGCCACCGGCGATGCGGTAGAACTTCTGGATCGTCACTTTCAGGGCACCTGCGCGGCTCTTGTCGCTGAAGAACGGCATGTAGCGCTCCACTGGAAGAATGGTCTGGACGGTGCCTTTACCGAAGGTGGATTTCTCACCGACGATGATGGCGCGGCGGTAGTCCTGAAGGGCTGCCGCGAAGATCTCACTGGCGCTGGCGCTGGCCTTGTCCGTAAGAACGATGAGCGGTCCATCATAAACTGGGCGTTCGCCTTCGGAGTCGCGCCAGGTGATGTTATCCTTCCAGTCTTTAGCCTGAACCACAGGTCCAGCGGGAATGAAGAGGCCGGTCATCTTGATGGCTTCTTCCAACGAACCACCACCATCGCCGCGTAGGTCAACGACGAGGCCGTCGATGTGCTCCTTCATCAGGCGCTTGAGAAGACGGGAGACGTCCACCGTCGTGCTCACCGTGCCGCCGTCCATATCAGCATAGAAGGAGGAGAGATTGATCCAGCCGAGCTTGCTGGACTTGCCGTTCATCGGTGGAGTGACGATGAGTTCGGCATTAGCGAGCTTTTCTTTCAGTTCGACTTCACTGCGCGTGATGACGATTTCCTTCACCATTGAGGGATCGTCAGCGGCACCGGGATGAACCTTGAGACGAACCGTGCTGCCAGTCTTGCCGCGGATGAGCTCCACGATCTTCTGGAGCTTCATATATTTGATGTCCTGATACTCGCCTTTTTCACCCTGAGCTACGGCGAGAATCTTGTCATTCAACTTGAGTTCGCCCTGCTTATCAGCCGGACCGCCAACGACGATACCTTGAATTTCAGCCACGTTGTCCTTGGTCATGAGCAAGGCACCGATACCGACCAAGGAGTGGGTCATGGAGATCTTAAAGTTATCGTTCTCCTGCTGACTCATATAATCCGTGTGAGGATCATAGGTCTGCGCGAGGCATTGAAGGAAATAGTTTACGACATCTTCCTGCTCGTTGTTCTCGGAGAGCTGCTTCGCAAGGCGCTCGTAGCGCTTCAAGACACGCTTTTCAGGCGTGCCCTCGTCTTCGGCGGTATCTGCACTAGGAGTTGCTTTCGCAACGGTAGGTTTATCAGCAGTATCTTCTTTTTTAGCATCTCCGTTGGCTGCCTTATCAGCTTCCTTCTTGGCCTTGATTTCAGCCTTTTTCTTGGCGGCATCTTCTTTGGCTTTGTCGGAAATGCGCTCGGAGAGCAGATCACCTTCGATCAATTCATCCCAAAGTTTGTCGGCGGCGGCCTTGTTCTGCGGCCAAGGCGCTTTATCGCGCTTCAGTTGGAATTGATGGTCGGAATCAAAGGTGAACTTCTGAGTCTCGACGACCTTGGTGGCATAAGCGACGCGCTCTTTTACGCGCTGCTGATAGATGTCATAGATTTCCAGCGACGGGCTGATATTGCGGGTGACGATATGGTCGTCGAGCGTGGTGGAGAACTTCGTGCGGAAGTCATTCACATCCTGCTGAGTGAAGTAGATGTGGCTAAAGTCCAGAAAGTTGATGTAATTCTCCAGAAGCTGCTTGGATACCTGATCATCGAACTCACGATGGGAGAGGTGATGATTCTGAAGCATGTAGGCCACATGCATGGCGATCTGGCCGTAATTGGTCTCCGCACGAGTGGGCGAAGGATGGGCCAGCATACCGAACAACATTGCTGACAGGGCGAGCGAACAAATTTTACGCATATGCGGTGTATTGAAAGAATAACGGCGCTAATCGCCGCGGTGATTCGTTTATTTTCGTGTTCTTAGGTTGAAAAGTCCAACTCTTTCAGACTCAATTAAAATCAAAATGCTCACCATTTCTTGTTTTACTGGCGGCATCGCCCAAACCAACGGCTATCTCGTGCAGGCGGGGCAGGAAGTCTTCGCCGTGGATGCGCCCGAAGGTTTTGCTGATTGGCTGGCAGCCCGCCAAGTGCGTCTCACGGCACTGTTCCTGACGCATCAGCATTTCGATCATGTGCTGGACGCCGCTAAAATCCAACAAGAACACGGTGCGCGCATCTATGCCTTCGCCCCGTTTTCGCGTGAGTTAACCTTGGAATTTTTGATGGGCTTTGCAAGCGGCACCCGATTTGAGGTGCAATCCTTTGTGGTGGATGAAGTGCTGGAAGGCCGGACAGAAATCACGGCGGCGGGCTTCAAATGGAAGCTGGAGCACATCCCGGGTCACTCGACCGACAGCATCGTTTTCATCTCGGATCAAGAGCGCACCGTTTTCGGTGGTGATGTGCTCTTTCTGGATGGCATCGGGCGGCCTGATTTCCCGGGTGGTGATCTACAACTATTGCTCAGCGGGATTGTGCAAAAATTGTTTCCGCTTCCGGCGGATTTCCAGCTCTACTCCGGTCACGGGGCTGCGACGACAATAGGAAGGGAGAGGGAGTCTAATCCCTACTTTGAGGACTGAGCATCTCTATTGTGATGAAAGAAGGGCGCTCTTCGCTTCGCATTTAAACGATGCTTCCGAAGTTAGCTCTCGTTCCGTTACTCATCTCATTTTCCAGCCTCGCTCTGAGTGCTGAGACCGACCCATACGACATCGTCGTCTATGGTGGAACCTCTGGCGGGGTGACAGCGAGTATTCAAGCAGCCCGAATGGGCAAGAGGGTGGTCCTTATTGAGCCGACGAAATTTCTTGGAGGTTTGACCACAGGGGGCTTGGGAGCCACGGATATTGGAAACAAAGCTGCGATCGGAGGGATTTCACGCGAGTTCTATCAGCGTATCTTCAAGCACTACAGCGATCCCGCTCAATGGAAGTCGCAAACGCGGGAGGCTTATTTTACTAAGAAGCAACATGGCGGTGCAGGTAGTGAGGATACGATGTGGACATTCGAGCCCCATGTGGCGTCGAAGGTATATGATGACATGATTGCGGAAGCAAAGGTGCCTGTGGTCTATGGAGAGCGGCTTGATCTGAAGAAAGGAGTCGTCAAAGACAGCACACGCATCACCGAGATCATCATGGAGAGCGGGAAACGATTTAGCGCGAAGATGTTCATAGACGCCACCTATGAAGGAGATCTCATGGCGAAGGCCGGGGTTAGCTACCGCATTGGCCGCGAAGCAAATGCCGAGTATAACGAAAAGATTAATGGCATTCAGACCACCCACGCAAAGAGCCATCAATTCATCAAGAATGTGGATCCCTATGTGAAATCCGGTGATCCGAAAAGCGGCGTCTTACCCGGCATTCAGACTGACGGGCCGGGCATTGAGTTTGCCGGCGACAAGCGTATCCAAGCTTATAACTACCGCATGTGCACCACAGATGTGCCCGAAAATCGTCTCGATTGGGCTAAGCCCAAAAACTATGATCCGATGAAGTTTGAGCTAGCTCTGAGGAACGCGGAAGCTGGGGATGCGCGCATCCAATGGAATCCCGTCTGGATGCCCAACAGCAAGACGGATACGAACAACAATTTCGCGGTCAGCACTGATTATATTGGCATGAACTACGACTATCCTGATGCGGATTATGCCACCCGCGAGCACATCATTCAGGAGCATCGAGATTATCAGCTCGGTCTGATCTGGACGATGGCTAACAGCCCTCGTGTTCCCGAGAAAGTTCGTGCCGCATACCAGAAGCTGGGTCTCGCGAAGGATGAGTTTTTGGACAACGAAAACTGGCCGCGCCAGCTCTACGTGCGCGAGGCCCGTCGTATGGCCAGTGAGTATGTCATGACAGAGCACAACTGCCTTCGTCATGTGACTGCTGAAGATTCCGTGGGCATGGGGGCTTACAATATGGATTCCCACAACTGTCAGCGCTACATCACGAAGGAGGGCTTCGTGCGCAATGAAGGTGATATTCAGACAAAAACCCGCCCCTATCCCATCAGTTACAAGGCGCTGCGCCCGAAGGCGGAGGAATGCACGAATCTGCTAGTGCCTGTTTGTTTGAGCGCTACACACATCGCTTATGGAAGCATCCGCATGGAGCCGGTTTTCATGGTTTTGGGGCAAAGCTCCGCCACGGCTGCGGCTCAAGCGATTGATGAAAAGGTTACCATTCAAAAAATCGACTATACCAAGCTCAAAGCGGCCTTGCTCAAGGATCAGCAAGTATTGGAACTCGTCTTGCCCCCAGCCTCAGCCAATGCCGAGCATCGTGGACTTGAACTGGATAAACTGGAAGGTATCGTGGTGGATGATCAAGACGCCGTCTTGGTCGGCTTTGAAACTCACAGCTCAGCCACGGCACCTTATGTCAATGAAGGCTATGTGACGGATGGAGATACCGAGAAGGGACAGCAGAAAGCAACCTTCAAAACGATGATCAGCGAGGCTGGGAACTATGAAGTGCGAATCGCATATCCAGCCTTGCCGAACAGGGCTCGCAACGTCCCAGTAACGGTCGTCAGTGCCGATAGCAGCAAGACTATCCTAGTGGATCAGAAGCTCAAGGCACCCATAGATGGGTGCTGGCTGTCATTAGGTGTCTTTCGTTATCAGGCTGGGAATGAGGCTTCCGTGGAAATCAGTAACAAGGGCACGGAAGGTCACGTCATTGCGGATGCAGTGCAGTGGTTGAAGATCCCGCACTGACAAGCGACTCAGAAAGCTTGTTTGCGAGAACCTCCTTTTGGCTCATACACGTTTACACGCTCAACTTCAGAAGCTCTGAACTGCTCTTCTTTGGTGGTTTGGCGCTGCTGATTCCGATAGCGGTAAGTGACGCCTAACAGGAAAAAAGAGACATCTACGACCAGAAACATCATCGCGATGATGATGCCCCACTTCTTCATGCTTTCGTCGATTTTTTTGTTCTTATTGACCGAGAAATCTTCTTTTTTAGAGAACTTGGCCTGATAAAGCCGACGCCATCCGCGTGGATCACGGGCGACGCTGAATGCCCAGAGGAAACAGGCCGTTAGGACGATGCATACGATCTGATAGGGAAGGGGGAAGTGCTCCACCTCGCCATCATTCATAGCAAAGATTAGAGTCATGACTAGAACAGTCGGGGGCATCATTAGTGGGGGATAGTAACGAAGAGTTTAGCAAACTCAAGCTTGTGCTGTCCACTTAAAGCGATCTTCCGCGACTGAACCACCGAGCGTCTGGCTGACTCGGGTGTCGTTCGTGGCGAGGTGCGCGAGGCTGAAATAGACCTCTTCAGCATCGGCATTCAGAGCTAATGCGACTTCATCTGCGGTGAGGGATTGAGAGGATTTCGCAAGGTGGTTTCGGACATTGGATAGAACGCTGAGGAAGGCTCCCGCCGCTTTCTTACCCGCTTCCACGCCGGGCTGGTGATAAGCGTTGATGTTGACCAGACTGGCGTAAAATGAAACGGCACGATCAAACAGGGCAATAACTGCGCCCACGTTGAAAGCCGTTACTTCTGGGATGCTCAGGGTGATATTCTCGCGGTCATTCTCATGCAAAGCCTTACGCGTTCCGCGAAGGAAGCCCTGAAGAAAATCACCACTAGTGGTGCTCGGCTCGACCTCCAATTGCGCGCCGTGGGCCGCCTTGCGAACTTCGATGAAGGTCACGAAGAAGTTGTTCACGCCATCACGAAGCTGCTGAACATAAGCGTGTTGATCGGTGGAACCCTTGTTCCCGTAAACCGCGATGCCTTGGTTTACTTTGTTTCCATCAAGATCCAACTCCTTGCCCAGCGATTCCATGACGAGCTGCTGGAGATACTTGCTCAGCAGGACCAGACGATCTTTGTAAGGCAGAATGACCATATCCTTCACGCCCTTACCGCCACCTGCGTAATGCCACATCAGGGCGAGCAGCATGGAGAAATTCTCATTCACGGGCAAGGTTCGAGTCTTTTCATCCATCGCAGCGGCTCCGGCCAGCAAGGCGTCAACGTCCACACCTTGGAGCGCCATGGGAACGAGACCCACGGTGCTCATCACACTGGTGCGGCCACCCACCCAATCGGTCATCGGGAAGATTTTCAGCCAGCGGTTTTCGGTGGCATAGGCTTCCAGCTTACTGCTGATGCCATTGGCCTTGGTGCCAGTGACTGCCACGGCGTGTTTTGAGAAGCTCAGCCCTGCGCGCTCATAAGCGGCTTTTGCTTCCAGCATTCCGTTGCGAGATTCAGCCGTGCCGCCGGACTTCGAGATCACCACGGTGAGCGTCTTGTCCAAGTCACTGCCGATGCTTCCCAAGACTCGCTGAATGCCATCAGGGTCGGTATTGTCAAAGAAGTGCGTCAGAACCGGAGCCTTCCACGCATCCACCAAGGCGTCCGCCATGAACTGCGGACCGAGTGCGGAGCCCCCGATGCCGATCACGAGAATGCGGGTGAACTTGCCACCACGTTCAGGAGCGACCTTGCCGGAATGAACGTCTGCGGCGAACGCTTTGGAATCTGCAATGTCCTCCTCAATCCCCTTAGTCAACTCAGGCGTCGGCGCGAGCTTCGAGTTGCGCAGCCAGTAGTGGCCCACCATGCGGCCTTCATCGGGATTCACGATTTCGCCCGCCTCCAGCTTCTTCATATCCATGAAGGCTGTTTGGACTGGCAGTTCCATCTTCGTGAAGAAATCATCCGCGAAGTTCATGCGGCTGATGTCCAGAGAGATGCCCAGTTCAGGATAACGGACGAAGTATTTTTGAAAGCGGTTCCAGTGGCTCATGTTACCCATCTATGAAGCAAGAATAAAACCAAGCGCAACACGGAACACCGAGTGTGAGCAGCTTGCATCTCCGCCAGCCATGTCTTACGAAAGCCGATGGAATGGGAAAAGGAACTCGTGGTGATCGCCGCAGGATGGATCGCCGGCATGATGAACGCGATGGCGGGCGGCGGGACCGTCGTGACATTTCCGGTGCTGCTTTGGGTGGGCCTGAATGGGATGCAGGCAAATGTGACCAGCACCATAGCCTTGTTCCCCGGAATGCCCGTGGGGGCTTGGACCTTTCGGAAGCACATCGGCGAGCTCTCGCACTGGCTGCGCAAACTGGCTCCCATCGCGCTGCTGGGCGGCCTCGCGGGCGGTATGCTGCTGCTGAAAACAGGCTCGCAAGTCTTTGACTTCGTCGTCCCCTGGCTGCTCCTCATGGCCACGCTGCTGTTCATGAGCAATGGACTTGTCCAGCGCTGGGTGCGGAGTCGGCGGACGGAGGATGCTCCCGAAGAAGCGAGCGAACTCAAATCCTGGAGCGTCTTCATGCTCGCCGTCGTGGCTGTTTACGGTGGCTATTTCGGAGCGGGCATCGGTATTATGATGCTTGCCACCCTGAGCTTGCTGGGGCTAAAAGACATGAATCAGATGAACGCGCTCAAAGTCGTGCTGGCCATGCTCATGAACTTTTCCGCTGTGGTCTATTTCATCATCAAAGGAGAAACGAACTGGCATTGGGCACTGTGCCTCATGGCAGGCTCCATCGGCGGTTACTGGACGGGTAGCCACCTTGCGCAACGCATTCCCGCTGTGTGGGTGAGAGGACTGGTGATCCTCATCGGGCTGGGTATCTGCGTGCAGCTTTTTGTGAAGCAATGGGGCCATCATTGACCGCGCGATCAGCATCGGCATGTTCAGGGCCATGAAAAACTTGCTCATTCTTACGTTCGTGGCACTCGTGGCCTTCATGATTGCTCCTCAAGCTCAAGCAGATGTCGGCGTCTATCGCCATGTGGTCTTCTTCAAATTTAAAAATGGCACCACCAAAGACGAGATCAAAGCGGTGGAGGATGCCTTCCGCGATCTCTCCAAGAAAATAGATGCGATCACCAATTATGAATGGGGCACCAACGTCAGCCCCGAGGGTAAGAACAACGGCTTCACCCATTGCTTCTTCGTTACCTTCAGGGACAAGGCGGGCCTCGAAGCCTATTTGCCGCACCCTGAACACAAGGCCTTCGGCAAGTTCGCCGGGCCTCATTTCGACAAGGTCTTCGTCTTCGATTACGTGGCCGCTAACTGAGGCACAAAGGCAACAGGCACAGAGGCATCAAGTATGAAACTAAAATTCCTCCGGCTTGTTGCCTTGTTGCCTTTTGCCTTGATGCCTCTCATCGCTCTCAGCGGAGATTGGCCGCTCATCCGTGGTGATGCGGCCATGAAGGGCGTATCGCCGACGAAGCTCGTATTCCCGCTGACGCTGGCTTGGAGTGCGGCCATCGGCGATAAAGCGAAGAAGGAAGGCGTTGTGGCCACGCCAGTCGTCAAAGGTGGCAAGGTTTATCTCGGTTCTCAAAGTGGCAAGTTCTCCTGCCTCGAACTCACGACCGGCAAAGAGCTGTGGAGCGCAGAGAAGAAGAACTTCTTCGAGAGCAGCGCAGGCTTTGCCGGAGATCTGGTCATCGCCGGATGTGGCGACTCTTTCGTCTATGCCTGGAATGGGGAAACGGGCAAAGAAATC
>JANYJH010000409.1 GCA_025361865.1 Phragmitibacter sp. | reverse complement strand
CGCGACACTCCGTAGTCGCTCATTCTTCTTCGAGCCAATGAACTGAGCGACTACGGAGTGTCGCGCTCCCAGTCAAATCTGACAAAAGACGGATTTCGCCCCGTATTGTCTGGGAAGCCCCTTTTGGTTCTGTCCCAACTGCCTCGCTCGTGCTATCCTGTTTCTCTCAACTTCCATGCGCATGATTCTCCATTCACGCCACGTCCTTTGCCTCGCGGCGACTTCGTTCTTGATGAGCCAGACCACCGGCCAAAGCGCGGAGTCCGTTCAGTTCAATCGCGACATCAGACCGATCCTCGCCGATGCGTGCTTCCACTGCCACGGGCCTGATCCAGGCACTCGCAAGGCCTCGCTTCGACTCGATACTGAGGCCGGTTTCTTCGCGCCTCGCGGCAAGGATGGCAAAGAAGAAAGCCCGACCATTGTCAAAGGTCAGCCGGATAAGAGCCCGCTCTATCAACGTCTCATCACCAAGGACGACGATGACATCATGCCGCCTCATAAGGAGCATAAAGACCTCAAACCGGAGCAGGTCGAGATGTTTAAGAAATGGATCGAAGCTGGCGCGCCGTGGCAGCCGCATTGGTCGTTCATCAAGCCAGAACGCGGGCAGTTGCCGAGCGTGAAGAATGAGGCGTGGGTGCGCAATCCCATTGACCGCTTTGTCTTGGCGAAGCTCGAAGCCAGCGGCCTCACGCCCGCTCCTGAAGCGGATCGCTACACGCTTGCGCGTCGGCTTTCACTGGACATGACTGGCTTGCCTCCGGCTCCAGAAGTGGTTCAGGCCTTCGTGAATGATCAGTCGCCTGAGGCCTATGAAAAGCTCGTGGACAAGCTCATGAAGTCCGAGCATTGGGGCGAGCATCGCGGCCGCTACTGGCTGGATGCCGCCCGTTACGCGGACACTCACGGGATGCACTTCGACAACTACCGCGAGATGTGGCCTTATCGTGATTGGGTCATCAACGCCTTCAATGCAAACCAGCCCTTTGACCAGTTCAGCGTGGAGCAGATCGCCGGTGATCTTTTACCGAACCGCACGGAATCGCAACTCATCGCCACGGGCTTCCAACGCTGCAATATCACCACCAATGAAGGCGGCACCATTGATGAAGAAAACCTCGCTCTCTATGCCACGGACCGAGTGCAGACCATGGGCTGGGTTTACATGGGACTCACCACGAACTGCTGTCAGTGCCACGATCATAAATTCGATCCAATCACGCAGCGTGACTTCTACTCTCTCGCCGCTTTCTTCCGCAACACCACGCAGCCGCCGAAGGACGGTAACGTGAAGGACAGCACGCCGAGCCTCGTCGTTCCTGAAGCCAAGGACCGTCCCCGATGGAACGCGCTGCCGACAGAAATCACGGCGACCAATGAACAACGCGAACAGCGCAGAATAGCCGCGCGGAAAGAGTTTGATCAATGGCTCGCCTCCGCAAAACCAGATGAATTTAATGCGGACATCCCGACGAATGGATTGGTCGCGCATGTTCCTTTGAACGAAGGCGCAGGCAATGAAGTGAACGCTGTCTGCGGCACGCCCACCCGCATCAAAGCAACGGGCGAGGTCGCTTGGAAGCCGGAGGGGAAGTTTGGTCCAGCGCCCGTGATAAAGTCTGGAAGCACCTTTGATCTCGGTGAACTCGGCGATTTCGAGAAGGATCAGAAGTTCAGCTATGGCGCGTGGATCAACACCGGAAAGAACGGCGTGTTCGGCAGCATCATCGCCCGCATGGACCAGAAGAATAACTATCGCGGCTGGGACTTGTTCCAGTCGGATCGCTCGCTCGCGGTGCATATCATTGATCAATATCCTAATAACGCATTGAAAGTCTCCACAGCCAAGCCCGTGCTGAAGCCCGGTCAATGGCAGCATGTGTTCGTCACTTATGACGGCAGCGGGAAACCCGCTAGCGTAAAGATTTATGTGGATGGCGAGGACCAGAAGCTCAAGACGGAGACCAACACACTGACCGCCAAGGCCAGCATCAAGACCACGACTTCCCTGCGCCTCGGTCAGCGCAGTGAGTCCCAATACTTCGATGGCGGCTTGATCCAGGATGCCCGTGTTTACTCGCGTAAACTTGAAGCCGCCGAGGTGAAGAAGATCGCGAAGATCGGCCCACTTCAGACCTATCTCGCCGCCAATGCCGACAAGCGCACGGGGCCGCAACGGAACGCGCTTTACGATTACTATCTGGTGACGCGTGACACGTCTTTTGTCTCGTTGAACAAAAAATATGAAGACCTCGAAGCGGAGCGCACGGCCATCAAGGAGCGCAGTCCGGCGACTCATGTTCAGGAGGAAGTCATGAGCACGAAGCCGATGGCCTACATCCTCAAGAGAGGCCAGTATGACCAGAAGGGCGATCAAGTCGAAGCCGCAGCTCCGAGCTTCCTGCAACCGCTGCCCGAAGGCGCGCCGCGCAACCGACTTGGCCTTGCCCGGTGGGTCGTGGACCCGGCGAATCCCCTCACCTCACGCGTAACGGTCAATCGCTTCTGGCAGGAAGTCTTTGGCACCGGCATCGTAAAGACCAGCGAGGACTTCGGCATCATGGGCAATCCACCGACTCATCCCGAACTGTTGGATTGGCTGGCGGTGGAGTTCCGTGAAAACGGCTGGGATGTGAAGAAATTCTTCAAGCTCCTCGTCACCAGCGCGGCTTATCGTCAGGCCAGCATCATCACGCCGGAGAAGCTGGAGAAGGATCGCGAGAACAAGCTGCTCAGCCGTGGCCCGCGCTTTCGCTTGGATGGAGAATTGATTCGCGACTATGCCTTGGCGGCCAGCGATACGCTCTCGCCAAAGATGGGTGGTCCCGGCACCAAGCCTTATCAGCCCGAGCACATCTGGGATCAGGTAGGCATCGGCAACACACGCAACTACGTGCAGGACACGGGCGAGAACCTCTACCGTCGCACGGTTTACAACTTCTGGAAGCGCATGGCTCCCTCACCGAACATGGAGATCTTCAATGCCACCGCACGGGAAGTGACTTGTGTCCGTCGTGATCGAACGAATACGCCGCTTCAGGCGCTCGTAACCATGAACGATCCGCAGTTTGTCGAAGCCGCGCGGAACCTCGCTCAACACGCCCTGATCAACTCCGGCAACGATGAAGCGAAGATCATGGACTTCATCGGCTGGCGTGTGCTGGCCCGTCCTCTGAAGGATCAAGAGAAGTCCATCCTCCAAACGAGCCAGCAGGATTTGACGACTTATTACAAAGCGAATGCCAGCGATGCGAAGGCCTTGCTCACCGTCGGCGAATCCAAGGCTGATGCGAAGCTAGACCCAGTGACTCTCGCCGCCTGGACCATGGTTTGTAATCAGGTCATGAATCTCGATGAAGCGCTCAACAAGTAAGATCCACGCCATGAACCTTTTTGAAGAACATCAACTTCTCCAGACCCGCCGCCAATTCTTCACTCGTGGGAAGAACCTCATGGGTGGTGCCGCGCTCGCCAGCCTGCTCGGTGAAGCCTTTCAACAGACGGCTTTGGCAGAGTCCAACGGCAAGGCCACAGGCCCGCACTTCGCGCCCAAAGCCAAGCGCGTGATCTATCTCCACATGGTCGGTGGCCCGTCACAGATAGACCTCTTTGACTACAAGCCGGAGATGCAGAAATGGTATGACAAGGACCTTCCTGCCAGCGTGCGCAATGGCCAGCGTCTGACGACGATGACCAGCGGCCAGTCCCGCTTCCCCATTGCGCCTTCGAAATACAAGTTCGAGCAGTTCGGCAAATCCGGCATGTGGATGAACTCGGAGCTTCTGCCGAACATCGGCAAATGCGCGGATGACATCTGCCTCATGCGCTCGCTGAACACAGAGGCCATCAATCATGAACCCGCCATCTGCGCCATGCAGACGGGGAATCAGATCACGGGCCGCCCCTGCCTCGGTTCCTGGGCTTCGTATGGCCTTGGCTCGATGAACGAGAACCTGCCGACCTTCGTCGTGCTCGTGGCCACGCCGACCAATCGCGAACAGGAACAGTCCATCTCCGCACGACTCTGGTCATCGGGTTATCTTCCCGGTGAACACGCGGGCGTTTCCTTCCGCAGTGCTGGCGATCCGATCCTTTACATCAATAATCCACCGGGCGTGTCTGACAGCATTCGTAAGCGGACCATCGAAGGTCTTAATGCCATGAACGAGTTGAATTACAAAGCACTTGGCGATCCTGAAACTCACACCCGCATTCATCAATATGAAATGGCTTTCCGGATGCAGGCCAGCGTGCCTGAGTTGACCGATCTCAGCAAGGAACCTGAGAGCACCTACAAGCTCTACGGTGATGAAGCGAAGAAGCCCGGCAGCTTTGCCAACTCCGTGCTCATGGCGCGACGTCTCACTGAGCGCGGGGTTCGCTTTGTCCAGATCTACCACAACAATTGGGATCATCATTCCAACGTGAACGGACGGATGCCGAGCCAATGCCGGGATGTTGACCAGCCGATCGCTGGCCTCATCAACGATCTCAAATCACGCGGCATGTTCGATGACACGCTCATCATCTGGGGCGGTGAGTTTGGCCGCACGATCTATAGCCAAGGCGGTCTGACGCATGAGAATTACGGTCGCGATCACCATCCGCGCTGCTTCAGCATGTGGATGGCGGGCGGCGGCAGTAAGGGCGGCACGACCTATGGCGAGACCGATGAATTCAGCTATAACATTGTCAAAGATCCCGTCCATATCAGCGACTTCCACGCAACCGTCTTGAAACTGCTGGGCTTCGAGTTTGATCGCTTCAGCTTTAAGTTCCAAGGGCTCGATTCCAAACTGACCGGAGTCAATCCCGCCAAAGTAATCAATGATTTGATTGCTTAAAGATTGAAATAAGACTTGCTGGATGCATATTCAATGTCATATTCATATGCATGAGAACGACATTAATACTTGATGATGAATTGATCGCCAAGGCAAGGGAACTGACTGGAATCGAAGAGAAAACCAGACTCATTCACATGGGCTTGGAGGCTCTCGTTCAGAGGGCCGCAGCCAAGAGGCTCTCCGCTCTTAGTGGCTCCATGAAGAACTTCACGGTAGCCTCCAGAAACAGGAACGCGGATTATCCATTGATGATCGCGGAAGACGCCGCTGAATATGGGGTAACTCCAAGATCAAAGAAATGATTCTGGTTGATACCTGCATTTGGATCAAGCTCTTCCGTGGCGAAGGAGAGGAATTGATCACGCTGCTTGAAGAAAACAAAGTAGCTACCCACTGGATTATCATTGGCGAACTCGCCACTGGCAATCTGGCCAGACGGGCGCAAACGCTCAATGACCTCCGCACCTTGGAGCAAGTCAACGAGGCCACACCGAGAGAGGCTTTGGCACTGATCGAAAATCAAAAGCTCCACGGCCTCGGTCTTGGTTGGTGTGATATTCAATTGCTCGCTAGTTGTTTGATTCACTCCGTGCCGCTCTGGACGCAGGACAAGCGCCTGCGTGAAGCCGCACGCCGAATGAATGCTTCATGGGATTAACGATGACTACCGAACCCACTATCGAAAGATCACGGCTCGTATCGCTTGATGCCTTGCGGGGCTTTGACATGTGCTGGATTCTCGGTTTAGCCGGTCTTCTTGAACACCTTCTCAATGCCCTCCACGTTCCCGGTCGCAAGGCCATCATCGATCAGATGGAGCATGTGGACTGGGCGGGGTTTCATTTTTTAGACCTCATCTTTCCACTCTTCCTCTTCATCTCCGGCGTGTCACTGGCCATCGTGATTCCAAGACGCTTGGCGAGCGAGGGAAGGTCTGCTACTGCCCGAAAGCTCGTGCTGAGAGCCGCGGTGCTTTTCATGCTGGGCGTGATCTACTCTGGCGGCTTGGAAAACGGCATCGAAAAGGTGCGCTGGCTCGGTGTGCTCCAGCGCATCGCGCTCGGCTCCTGCGGTGCGGGATTACTTTCCATGTGGCTCTCGCCGCGCGGTTTGGTGGCCGCATTGATCGCCCTTCTCGTGGGCTACTGGGCCTTGCTCACCTTCGTCCCGGTGCCCGGCATTGGAGCAGGAAACTATGCGGAAGGAATGAACCTCACGAACTACCTCGACCGCGTGTTTCTGATGGGGCATAAATACGATGGCGATCACGATCCCGAAGGAATCCTGAGCACGCTGCCCGCTATCGCAACGGGACTACTGGGCATCCTCGCCGGGCGTTGGATCACGGGAGCGTCCTCACCCTCGCGGAAGACTTGGAGCTTGATCGCGGCAGGCCTCCTCCTCCTGATCGCAGGCTGGGTGTGGCATCTGCAATTTCCCGTCATCAAGAAACTCTGGACCTCCAGCTTCGTGCTCGTCGCCGGAGGATGGAGCGCCATCCTGCTGGGCGTTTTCTACGGCATCATCGAAGTTGCTGGCTGGAAAGCCTGGACCAAACCTTTCGTCTGGGTCGGAGCGAACCCCATCATGATGTATCTGTGCTCCGACTTCGGATTCTTCAGCATCGTCGGCAGTAGGCTCACTGGTCCCATGCACGGCGAATGGTCATGGGTGCCAGCTTTGGTGAACTTCCTGCTGATGCTCGCGACGGCGCGGTATCTGTTTCGGCGTGGGATTTACCTTCGCGTATAGTAAGCCTTCTCGATCACTACTTCACTGACCACTTCACCGCATTGATGAGGATAGCCTTGAAAGCCTCCAGATCATGCACGCGCTGGTCATGGCCGAGAGCGATGCCGACAATCTTCGCCGTGTCATTCTTCGTAATCCAAACACTGGGGTGAGGCTGCTTGTATTTCACACTAGGTGAGGTCTCGGCGAGCACTTCGATGGATGCGGTGCCTGCGGGGATCTTGTCAGCCTCCGCATTCATGTAATAGAGTTCGTCCTCGACCTTGAAGCTCGCTGGCACGCCCTTCATGATCGGGTGATCCTTCTTCAATACGTTCACATCGAAGGAGCCGAGCTTGTCGTGACCACGCGCACCACCGCCGACGATCTGCGCATTGAGCTCGGCCCATTGCGGAAAGCCATACCAAGTGCCGGGATGGAGCATGATCACGCCTTTGCCCGCAGCCACATGATCAAACAGTGCCTTCCGCCATTCGAGAGTGTCAAAGAACTTGCGGTTCGTGCTGATGATCGCCACATCCGCGTTCTTGATTTCAGCGGTGGCTTGCGCACTGTTTTCCGTGCAGTTCACGGAGAAGCCCGCTTCTTTGAGGAACTTGCTGTCCGCGTCTTCAAACCACTTCTTGAAGTCGTGTGAAGAACCGCCTGCAATGATGAGCACCTTAGTCTTACCAGCTTCCCAGGCAATGGGCTGGGCATCGGGCATGATGTCCGCAGGATTCGGTTTGACTGGCTCGGCAGCTTGAAGGCTCAAGGTGAGCGCGAGGAGTGTGGTAGTGAGGATGTGTTTCATGTTGATGTGAGGAAGATACTAACCGCTAATATTCGCTCATTGACGCTAATCAATTCGGTTCAGTCCATTCGTGAAATTAGCGTTTATTAGCGGTTTAAAATCAGTTTCAGCCAAGCCTATTTCTCAGCAGTGATGGCGACAATTACAGGAGCCACAAGGCTGTCCGTGCTTTCTAAAGTAAGCTTGGTGATCGCGCCCTTCTTCTTGAGCTCAAGCGTGATGATACGCAGTTGACCGCGAGACACCAGATTCTTTGCCAATTTGGAACCGGGCACATCAGCGCTGCCATTGTAGTCCACGAACTCCACACCGTTCTTCAATACAAAGTCTTCCGTCTGCCCATCAGCAAACGTGGCGATCACCTTCATGACGGGCAGGTTCTTGTTCTCGTCGGCATAGGGCCAAGCCCACCCTCCCACTCCCCCGAGGAGGTGGAGCTTCCGGGCTTCGATGTTCACCGGCACTTCAACGCGCTGCGAGAAGGTCTTGGAAAACACACTCGGATCAGGGCCTCCTTTGAGCACGATCACGTTCGCGCCGCTCACCGACTTCTGTGGGTCCATCAAGG
>JANYJH010000391.1 GCA_025361865.1 Phragmitibacter sp. | reverse complement strand
CACTCCTGTCCGCAACGAGGCTAAAGAGTTATTCGAATTGCGGACAGGAGTGTCCGCGCTCCTTTTCAGGACCCACTCGGCTAACGCACGATCAATATCATCACCGCCAAGCTGTGTGTCCCCGGCCGTGGCCAACACTTGAAACACGCCATCACGCATCTCCAGAATCGAGATGTCAAAGGTCCCGCCACCGAGATCATAAACGGCGATCTTCTGACGATCTGCAAGCTTGTCCAAACCATAGGCTAACGCGGCGGCGGTCGGCTCGCTGAGAATGCGTTCGACGGTGAGTCCGGCCAGTTCGCCAGCTTTCTTGGTGGCATTGCGCTGGGCATCGTTGAAGTAGGCGGGCACGGTGATCACGGCACGACTGATCGTAGTTTCAAGCGCACGCTCAGCGATGCCCTTCAAGTGCTTCAACACTTCCGCTGAGACTTCGACAGGACTGACACCCAGCGCCGCGAGATCATAAGGCGGCTGCCAGTCGCCCTCCCCTTCCCTGCGGCCAATCAACCTCTTCACGGAAGCAACCGTGCGTTCAGGATCCAGCGCCCGCTGGCGCAAAGCTGCGGCTCCGATCGTCGTCGTCTTATCCTTGGCGTAATGGACCACCGATGGCGTCAAACGATCTCCGTGCGCGTCCGCCAACAGGATGGGAAAACCGCTATCCACGACGCCCACCAGAGAATGAGTGGTGCCGAGATCAATGCCGAGAATCAATGAATCCATGAGGAACTGAGAGCGCAGTTTCTGACATTCGCGAGCTACATCAGCGCCAGCAATCGCTCCCTGAGCTGCCCTTGCCATTTCGCGAGGTAAGCAAAGCGGGCTTGCATCGCCGCTAGCTCCTTCCATGACGCTTCCTCGTGCTCATCGGTTGAGTCCCAGAGCGGCAGCTTGGCCTCCAGTTCCAAGCGCTGAGCTTCCACGGCAAAACCGATCTCTTCTAGCTTCTCGCGCCAGAGGAAGGCTTCATGAGTCAGCAGCGCTCGGGCAAGGGCGCTCTTTGCTTGAGCCTTCTTCTCCAAAAACTTCGCGCTGCCTTCCATCGCCGCGCCAAGCTGCGAGAAGAGATTCATCATCGCTTCATCGAGAGGCACGGTGCGCCAGACCTTAGCCTTATCACCTGCCATCAACTCCAGCAGATGCTTCAGCCGTTTGTCGGGTGAGCGCAGAGTTTCATAAGCGGCGTTCAGCGCGGAGGCTTCAGCGTCGGTGCCGCCGTGGTCTGGGTGGACGGCTTTACTGCGGACAGCGTAAGCTTGATGAAGATCGTCTTCGTTCAGTGCGGCTCGCTTAGGGAACCCGAGAACCTCAAAGCAGTCAGCCATGTGTTGATCCTGTCTTTCAGAAAATGGTGGGTTCGGAGGGGGTCGAACCCTCGACCAAGATATTAAGAGTCTCCTGCTCTACCACTGAGCTACAAACCCATTTGCCCGGAAGCGGAAAGTGATAATGCCGAGGAATCCGAAGGATGCAAGGGGATATTTTTAAGTCGCTGACTCTTCAGAAACGAGCCTCTTCACGCCATCTTCCCGACTCTGGCGATGCCGTCCGAAGGCCGCTTCAGGCCGCGAAGCTCTCGCCACAGGAACAAGTCACCACTGCGTTCGGGTTCTTGACCTTGAAGCCGCCGGCTTGGAGGTCATCGCTGAAATCCAACTCGCTGCCACTCACAAACAGCGCGCTCTTCGGGTCGATCACCACCCGCACCTCGCTGGACACCACCATGATGTCACGGTTCGCCGGGCCATCCACGAGATCCATCTTGTATTGCAAACCCGAGCAACCACCGCCCACGACAGCGATCCGCAGCGCCCCGTGCTCCGCGCGACCCTGTTTCTTGAGGAGTCCAAGCAGGCGGTTGGAGGCATTCGGAAGCACTTTGATGAGCTTCTCGTTTCCGAGCTTGTATTGAGGGGCGTCAGGCATGGAGATCAACTGTGAGATAATGCAATACGTTCGTGCTCACAACAAGTTACGCTAACCATGTTAGTCTGATTTGGCTGCTTCAGATTGTTGAGTGACGGAGACATCCTTAAACACGATCTCAATATATCCATCATAGAGCTGCATGATGAAATGCTGTGCTTTGGTCTTCTTCTTAGACCAGTAAGCATGAATGATATTGCCTGCCACAGAATTGTCCCTCAGTTCGACAGTATCCACGATCTGAGAAATCCGAACAACACCTGAAAACGTTAGCAGGAACGAACACCTCACACAGTCAGATTGATCCTTCCAAAGGGATGCAGACAATCGCACGATAGAAGTAGCCTGCTTCGTTTCAGGAAGGACTTGGACAAGACCGCGAATAACGCCGTCATGCCAGTTTAGATCATCAAGTTCTGCGACCATATTTTGTTCAGTCAAGTTATTGACATTATGCAGGAACATCACCTCATATCTGACAATACGAGAAGCTCCCAACTTCATCCATAATAGTTCAGGGTGTTTCCTAAGCAGTGAAGATATAAACGCGTAAACCCATTCCGCTTATCTCCATGGGCCAGGTCGACGAGAGCAAAACTTAACCCCCCTCCGCCAACTGCTTCTTCAGCATCTGGAAGTAGCTCAGTCCTTCCTCCACGCCTAGCTCCTCTTTCATGAAGGCGGCGTGGTCAAAGCGCTCGATGTATTTGTCGTCGAGTTCCTGAAGAAAGCTGCTGGGCATGCAGGTTTGCTTTTGGCCCCATTTCACGCGGTAGCGGGCGTAGCTGAGGGTGAGCTTCCGCATGGCGCGGGTGATGCCGACGTAAAAGAGACGGCGCTCCTCGTCCTTGCGGTTCTCTTCGATGGAGCGCCGATGCGGAATGATGCCTTCCTCAAGACCGGGCAGATAGACGATGGGAAACTCCAGACCTTTGGCGGCATGGAGCGTGATGAGACAGACGCCGGTTTTCTTCTCGATGTCATCTTTTTCCTCGCGGTCATCGTTGAGGCTGACTTCATCGAGGAAGGCTTGCAGATCTTGGCCTGGACGTTTGCGTTCGTCGAAGTTCTTCATGGAATCGAGCAACATTTTCATGCCGACCTCCACGACCTCAGTGTCTTCTTCACTCTTCAAGCCTTTGCGCAGGTGCTTCACATACTCGATCTCTTCCAACAACTGCTGGGCGATGACGGCGTAGTCCACGCCAAGCTGGCCGATGCGACCGCTGTAGTCTTCGATGAGATCCACGAAGCCCTGAATGGCGGCGCGAGCACGGTCAGAAAGCAGGGCGTGGAACTCTGGGTCCTTCAAGGCTGTGAAGACATCACACTTCTTCTCAATGGAGTGATGCCGTGCGAGTTCACGCGTGCTCTCGCCGATGCCCCGTGTGGGCGTATTCATGATGCGGAGAATGTTCACATCATCATCCGGACTTTGGATTGCCGTGAGATAGGCGATGATGTCCTTCACATCCGCGCGATCAAAGAAACTGCGCGCGCCGACGATGCGATACGGAATTTTCTTTTTACGAAACTCCCCTTCCAGCACACGGCTTTGCTCCTTCGTGCGGAAGAGCACGGCCATGTCATCCCATTTATCACCCTTGCCATTCATCTCCACCATTTCATCGGCGATGACGGAGGCCTCTTCTTTCTCGTCTTCAGTCGTGACGAGTCGCACGGGCTGATGCCCAGTATTCTGGCTCCAAAGGCTCTTCCCGCGACGTCCGACGTTGTGTCGGATGAGGCTGTTCGCCGTGTGCAGGATGGCCGTGGTGCTGCGATAGTTCTCCTCCAGTTTGATGACGGTGGGATTGGGAAAGAAGGACTCGAACTCATTCAAGTTCGCCGCGTCCGCACCGCGCCAGCCGTAGATGGACTGGTCATCATCACCCACGACGCAGATGTTATGCGGAGGCGGCACGAGCGCTCGGAGAAGCCGCATTTGCAGGGTGTTCGTGTCCTGAAATTCATCGACCATAACGAAGCGATACTTCATCTGAGAGACCTCCCGGATGTTCTCGTGTTCTTCGAGGAGGATGACCGCATTGAGCAGCAGGTCATCGAAATCCATCGCGTTCAAAGCACGCATCTCATCCGTGTAGAGCTGGTAAAGAGCACCGTCGAGCGTCTTCATCGGATCTCCGAGCAAGGCACCGCCTTCCTCCGAGTTCTTTGCTTTGCTGATGCGGCTCAAAGCGATGCCGGGATCCAGATTCTCCTCTTTCGTGAGCAGTCGCGTAAGGATCTTCTTCACCACGCCCTGCTGTTCCGTCTGACTGTAGATGGCAAAATTTTTCTTGTAGCCCAAGGTCTCCGCGTGCTCGCGCAGAAGCCGCACACAGAACGAGTGGAACGTGCCCATCGTGATCTTCTTGGACTTCTCCTTCCCGAGAATGCCCGCGATACGTTCGCGCATTTCGTTCGCGGCTTTGTTCGTGAACGTCACGGAAAGCAGCGAGCCAGGATCAATGCCCTGATCCACCATGTTCGCGATGCGCATCGTCACCACACGCGTCTTGCCCGTGCCCGCGCCCGCGAGAATGAGCACCGGGCCGTGGATCGTTTTGACCGCTTCCCGCTGGGGGAGATTGAGGAGGGACGAGGAGAAGGACATGGGGCGAGGCATGATGGCGGACAAGCGGGCGCGCTCAACTCAAAACAATGATGGAAACCGCTAATTGACGCTAATGATCGCTTATCAATGCGGGCTGATTGATAAACTGCAGAATCCTCAGTTATTAGCGTTCATCAGCGATGATTAGCGGTTTTAAAAAATCAAGAACCGACAGGCAATCCCCTCTCCCGCCATTCGCTCAGCACTTTCGGGAACAGCGTGTGCTCGGCTTCCTGAATGCGAGCGTAGAGCGTCTCCGCAGTGTCTCCTGTCAAGATAGGCGCGGCTTGTTGCTCAAGGATGCGGCCCGAGTCGATCTCGTTATTCACCAGATGCACGGTGCAGCCCGCTTCGCTGTCTCCCGCTTCTAGGGCTTGCGCCCAGGC
>JANYJH010000376.1 GCA_025361865.1 Phragmitibacter sp. | reverse complement strand
CCGAATCTGATCGCAAAGAACACCACGGCTTCCGTCATCAATGCCGGTGACGGTTTCCATGCGCACCCCACACAGGCCCTGCTGGATGTGTTCACCTTGCGTGAGGTTTTTGGGGATGATCTTCGCAGTAAACGCATCGCCTTCGTGGGAGATGTCCAGCACTCGCGGGTGGCGCGTTCGACCAATCTTCTTTGCCGTCGCATGGGCATGACCACATCCATGCTGGCACCAGGTTCCTTTGTGCCAAGGGATCGTCCGCAGGACATCGAACTCTTCACGAACTGGAGTGAGCTCTTCGCCTGGAAGCCTGATGTTATCTACCTTCTGCGCGTGCAGATGGAGCGCCAGAACGTGCCCTTCTTCCCGAGCCTCGGCGAGTATCACCGCATCTATGGCATGACCAATGACCGTCTCCAGCGCGTGCAGGATGAAGGCATCTACGTCATGCATCCCGGCCCCGTGAATCGCGGCGTGGAGCTGAACGACAACGTGATGACCTACGAGCGCTGCCTCATTGATCAGCAGGTGGAGAACGGCATCGCCATCCGCATGAGCGTCCTCTACTGGCTGAAGCCGGGAGTGGCATTGTAGTTTCCCATTAACCTTAAACCCACAAATATATGAGCACCATACCCTTCCAAGCCCCGAGTTATCACACACTGAATCCTTCCATTAACCTCCGCGATGCAGCGTCGGCGATCGAGTTCTACAAGAACGCCTTCGGTGCCATCGAGCGCTATCGTCTGCCCGGCCCTGATGGCAAAATCATGCACGCCGAGCTTCAGTTCGGCGACTCCATTTTGATGTGCAATGATGAGATGCCGGATTGGGATGCCATGAGCGCCATCAGTGTGGGAGGTTCAGCGACGACGCTGCAAATATATGTAGAAGACGTGGACGCTGTTTTTGCCAAAGCCGTGAGCCTCGGTGCTGAAGCCATCCGTCCTCCAATGGATATGTTCTGGGGCGACCGCTCCGGCATGGTGAAGTGCCCGAACGGCTACAAATGGAGCCTAGCCACCCACATCGAAGACGTGACTCCTGAAGAGATCGGCAAGCGCGCTGCGGCCATGTTCTCGGGTGGCGAGTGTGCGTGAACAAGGCGGCGAACCTGCTTTGCTGCTTGCCAAGGTGCTTCATTAAGTGCAGTTTTGAGCATGACAACCACGCTGCCATCCGTTGAAGCGCTGCCTGTGAAACGGGAGACTCACATGTCTAAGCCCTCGCGAGGTTCTGGCTTGTTCAGCGAAGAGGGTGTTGCGCAGGTTACGGCTGCATTCAGCAAGGCTGTCTCGTCAGCCATTGATGAAAATATAAAAGTATTGGCCAATCATAAGAAAAGCCCAGCCCATTCGTAATGCCTTGGGGTTCATTGTTACTGCTGGCGGGACCCAACGGTGCGGGCAAGACCACCTTGTTTAAGGCCTTGCGTGGGGAGCAGACGCTGGAGAGTTACAAGGCGCTTAATGCAGATAATCGAACCCTGGATAAACTACTGGCTGCGGGTTATGACGGCTTCAATGAGACGCCGATAGAGTTGCTGAAACAGTTCTTCATTGAATCAGCAACAGAGGTTTATGATGAGACCATCAACTACTTGAAGCTTGGCGAGAACGTATGTTTGGAAACCGTTTTGAGCACCGACAAATATTGTGCATTGGTTGATCAGATCATCGCTGGCGGTGGCAGGTTTGAGTTATTTTATGTAGCCCTCAGGTCTTATACGCTCTCTCAAGAGAGAGTGGCCATCAGAGTCCTGAAAGGGGGCCACGATGTGCCGACAGAGCTGCTCGTGGAACGGTGGAAGCGTTCACTGCATTTTCTTCCATGGTTTGCTCTTCGGGCACATGAGGTGATCATCTTTGATAACTCCGAGACCGCGCCTGTGATGCTCGCAAAGGGCGGCGGTGGAAATATGATGTGGCGAGTGCCGCAGGACGCTGTATTCCCTGAACTTCGTCTCGCTTTGCAGCAGGCATTTTTGAACTTGAACTGATATGAAACACCTCTACAAAAACGCCGACATCGCCTCCGAGGACCACGCCAACCTCACGCGCGCGGATGTCCTCGTCGAAGGCGAACGCATCACGCAGATTGCCGCGCACATCACGCCGCCAGAAGATTGCGAAGTCATTGACTGCACGGGCAAGATCCTGCTGCCAGCGCTCTTTGACGTTCACGTTCATGCGCGCGAGCCGGGGCAGGAGCAGAAGGAGAACATCTACACTTGCAGCGAGGCCGCGATCAATGGCGGCGTCACGGGCTTCGTCATGATGCCGAACACCGCGCCTGCCATTGATAATGCAGGGGTGGTCAAGACCGTGCTGGAATCTGCGGCGAAGTGCCGCATCCCCATCTACACGACGGGGGCTATCACTAAAGGCCGCGAAGGCAAGGAACTGGCGGCCATCGGTGCCATGAAAGCGGCGGGTGTCGTCATGATCACGGATGACGGTTTCCCAGTGAGCAATCCCGTCGTGCTGCGCCGCGCGATGGAGTATGCGAAGAACTTCGGCCTCATCGTCGCCAGCCATTGTGAGACCATGGAACTCAGCGGCAAAGGCTCCATGCACGAGGGCAGCGTGAGCTACAGCCTCGGTCTGGAAGGCATCCCCGCGATCAGCGAGGAAATTTGTTTGGATCGCGACATCCGCATTGGCCAATACACCGGTGCCCACATCCACATCCAACACGTCACCACCGCGCGCGGCATGAACACCATCCGTGGGTTCAAAGAACAAGGAGTGAAAGTGACCTGTGAAGTCGCGCCGCATCACCTCATCTTCAATCACGAAGACGTGGGGGATTACGACACCACGTATAAGATGAACCCACCGCTGCGGACGAAGGAGGACAACGCCGCGCTGCTGCAAGGCCTTATTGATGGCGTCTTCGATGTCATCGCCACCGACCACGCGCCGCACACCGCGTTTGAGAAGAACAACGACTTCGCCAGCGCCCCGTTTGGCATCACTGGCTTGGAGACTGCACTACCCTCGCTCTATCACCACTTCATCAGCCAAGGCAGCTTCGGCTGGGACTTGATCGTGAAGCGTTATTCAGCCGAGCCAAGACGCCTCATCAATCTCCCCCCCGTGCCCATCATCGAAGGCGGCAGCGCCGAGTTCATCGTCTTCAATCCCGATGCCACCACGACCTTCACGAAGGAATTCATGAAATCAAAAAGCACCAACACCCCGTTCCTGGACAAGACCCTAAAGGGACGCGTGGAAGTGGTCGTGCTGAAGGGCGAAGTGTTGTTGAAGAGGTAAGAGGCTTTGCGGGTCTAAACTCGAACGTCACCTTTGCCGGATGCGGAAGAACATTCCTGTTCATCATGAGGCGTTGCGGCTGTTGGAGGAGGGCTTCGCATCAGTATCGGCGGAGAATGCGTAACGGCAGAATCGCCATGTAACAAAACGATAGGCGGCGTAGCAGATGGGAAACACGATGAGAGCATCAAAGGAAGGCTCGAGGCTGATGAGCCAAATAGTGAGGAAGAAAAAGAGTGTGCCGATAATGTGGCGAACCGCGAGCGGCGACCAGCGAAACCAAGCGAGGTAAGCGGCGCGAAGGAGAGCTGCCGCGAGAAAGAGGAGAGCAACTGGAGCCGATTGGAGAGGGACACTACTCGTGTAGGAGAGGCCGAAAAATGAGTCGGCGGCTGTGATGATCACTAACGCTGCGAGTGCGGCGAAAAGAACAGCACACGTTCGGCCAATCTGAATGAGAGTTGGGGAGTTCATTGCTGAGTGCGTGTAGCGACGCCTAACAGTTGGATCATTTACATTTTTGTCAGTTTGCACACGAAGCGCTTTTTATACGGACGCGAAGTGAATTTTTTTAGTTAAAGAAGGTTTTAACTCGCGCCGTATAAATGCTGCTGCAGCGAACACGCTCCTTGCAGAACACGCGGGAGGCAATGGGTATGTCGCTGAGCTGCTTTATAGGCGACATTTTTGTTCGTTTTGCCACAAGTTTAGCCTGCCTGTTCATGATCATGCATATATGAGGTCAAAACCGACAGAAATGTTAATGATCATGCGGATATGAGTGCAAACCGACAGCTAGGAGATCCGAAGCCGGGGAGGTTGGAGGAGGACTTCCGCAGTGTGTTGCGTAAAATGCACTATTGACTCGCCCGCCTCCTCCGGCGGGTCTCGCCTGCGGGTTCAGCTTCCTCCTAAAGTGGTTGAAAGGGAGCCGTGATTTCAGGCGAGGCGAGGCTCGCTCCTACCGCTTTTTGGAAGCCTGTGGGTCATCCGCAACAACGAGTCGTTTGACGCATCCAACACCGCACGGTAGCCTCACGCTCTCTGCATGACTTACACCGAAAAACTCCGCTCCCGTATCGCCGCCACTGGTTCTAGCTTGTGTGTGGGCCTTGATGTTCGTGCTAATAATGCTGATGAAGCCCGCGCTTTCATCTTGGAGGTCATCGCGCAGACGGCTCCTTATGCGGCGGCATTTAAACCGAACGCGGCTTACTTTGAAGCGCTCGGCTGGCAGGGGGTGAAGCTGCTGGAGGAGCTGCGGGGGATGATCCCGTCTGACATCCCCCTCGTGCTGGATGTGAAGCGTGGGGACATCGGCGAGACGCAGCGCTATTATGCGAAGGCTTGCTTTGACGTGATCGGTGCGGATTGTGTGACGTTGAATCCGTTCATGGGGCGGGATACGCTGGAGCCATTCCTGGAATACACGGACAAGGGAGTTTATCTACTGGCGGTGACTTCCAACCAGGGAGCGCAGGACATCGAGATGCAGAAGGTGGGGGATAGGCAGGTCTTTGAGCTGGTTTGCGATATGCTTCAAGGCGTGCCGGAAGGCGGATTGGTGGTCGGTTTGACGAATGCTTCGGGGGATATTCTCTCGCGCATTCCTGATGTGCCTTTGCTCATTCCGGGGCTCGGTGCGCAAGGGGGAGATGTGGCGGCGCTGCGTGATTCCCAGCGTCAGGCTCCGCTGCTCATCAATGTCTCCCGGGGCATTCTCTATGCTGAACCTGAGAGGTCGCTGGCGGACAAGGCGAAGGCTTGGGCGGAGCAGTGTCGCCTCAGAGTTTAAGCGGAACTCCGATTCGCTGATTGGATATAAGGAGGCCGTTTCATTGAATTTTCACGATCTTGGGATAGGATGGATTACCATGAAACGTCGCACTGTTCTATCCAAGATGGCGCTTCTCACTGGAGCTTCTTCGTTGAAGCTGTCAGCCAAGGAATCATCAGGCTTGCCAGCGGCCCGTATTCAGAATGCGGCGGCATATTCCGCGCAGAAGAGTGGGAAATCTCTGCTGGTTATTCAAAGGGGAAGGACTCTGCTGGAAGATTACCCGAATGGGACGAGCCGGGATGAATTGCATAAAATTTACAGCGGCACGAAGGCGTTCTGGTGTGTGCTGGCGCTCGCAGCGCAGGAGGATGGCTTGTTCTCGCTCAGTGATCGAGTGGGAGAATACATTCCTGAGTGGAAAGAGGATGGCGCGAAGTCCCACATCACCATCCGTCAGTTGCTGGATTTCTCCTGTGGTCTGGAGCCGACCTTTGATCTGCACGAAGATAATATCAGTGACCGCGATGCCATCGCGATCCATCGGCCCATCGTTTCTTCACCCGGAAGCAGCTTCATCTACGGGCCGTGTTCGCTTCAGGTGTTTCACGCGATCTTGAAGCGGCGGCTGGCGAGGAAAGGGGAGCTGCCCACGCATTATCTGGAGCGTCGGGTGCTCGCACCGCTGGGGCTTGGTCCGCAGCGTTACGTGCCGGATAACTCGGGGAATCCACTGCTCGCGGCAGGCATGGTTTTGACAGCGAGGATGTGGGCAGCATTCGGGAAGATGCTGCTGAACGGGGGGCGTCCTCTAGTTTCTGCGCCGTCGCTGCACGAGTGTTCTGAAGGCAGCTCTGCGAACCGATCCTTTGCCTTGGGACTTTGGAACAATTCCAATGCGAACCGTAGCGGCGCATGGGAAGTGGATGTGGAACTGATGCTCCACGAGAAGTGGCCGAAGCAGCACTGGGCGAAAGCCTGTCTCTGCCAAAGCGCGCCTGCGGACTTGTTGGCCAGCATTGGCTCCGGGAAGCAACGCCTCTACATTGTCCCCTCACAGGAACTGGTGATCGTGAGACAGGGCCGTGAGTCGAGCTTCAGCGATGCGGATTTCCTGCGGCTGCTGTTTGGTTAGCGTGGCACAGCCATCCTGCCTGTTACTCAAAATGAATTCAGGCTGGAAGCCTGAACTACCCACAGGCAAGATGCCTGTTCTACCCACAGGCTGGAAGCCAATGCTACCAAACTATTCCTTCACCGGAACCGCCTTAGGCACTGGCTTGGTGGCCGTCGCGGAGATGAGGGAGGACTCGTTCGAGTGCCAGCGATAGCCGAAGCTGAAAGGCAGTGCGGGGATGTCCTTGCTCTTCATGGAGGAGGCCAGATCATTCTGGAAGCGCTCCTTAAACATGTCGATGGGGCCTGCGTAGTGACCGTGATAATGAACGTCCCAGAGGGCGTCATCGAAGTATTTCACGGGGATGCCGGAGTCATCCTGAACCACGGTCTTTGCGTGCGTTAGCAGGAAGTCACGGGCGCTGGAGAAGTAGGAATCATGAAGGAGGTAGGAGGCGGCTTTGAGGAAGGCGTTGCCCTTGCCGAGCTTGTCACAGAACTTGGTGAAGCCGGGCTTGCCCTTGATGCCGCCATCGGAGATGTCCGTGCTGAAGTAGTAGAGCGTCTGGATGGGGCCTCCTGCTTTGGCAAAGGTGATCTTCGCGCCGTGAGCGGAAGGTTTGCCTGTGGTGATGAACGCACCCTCAGCATCCACATCCACGAGTTCGACGCTATTGATCGTATTGCCGAGACGCTCCAGGAAAACATAGATTACGGGAATCGTGCCCGTGAGCTGCGTGGCGGTCAGGTCATTCTTCATGTCCTTTGTTTTGAAGAAGCTGAAGCTGAGCACGGCGTCGAGGGACTTGCGGAGATTCGACAACGAAGCGCCCAGGGTTTCCTTCGGTAGCTTCGTCACATCCGGTGGCGTGCCGACAGGTTCCAAGCCGCACAGCACATAGGTGGAGGCATTCGGGAAGAAGGTGTTCGCATACAGCGCGTCAGGGCCGCTGAAGAAGTAGAAGAGGGGATCGGTTCCCGAGACATCCGCGCCGAGAGCCCTCGGTGCCCAGGCAATGATCTTCCCGAGCTGCTTCTGCTCCAGGCTCTCCCAGGCTTTGCTGAACTCCTTCGCGTGGGTTTTCCATGAGCCTTCTTCAGCCAAGGTGGCCAAAGGCGTGCCGTTCACGGGAAGCCCCGCGAGGAACTTCCCCTGCGCGTCCGGGGAGGCGGCATCTTGCGCATTGAGGGTGGTAACGAAAGCTAAAGAGAGGGCAGCGATCCAAGGCTTCATGGCAGGTGGTTTAAGGACTGAAGGAGTGTTGTTTTAAAGTGTGAGCACTCTCTACAAAAGGTTTCGTCGAAGCGAAAGAAGAATGTGTGCCGACTGTGAGGAAAGCGCTGGCACGGCAGTGCTTTTTGTGGGTCTTGAAAAGCTAGTG
>JANYJH010000350.1 GCA_025361865.1 Phragmitibacter sp. | reverse complement strand
ATTCCGGAACAGGCGAACCTGAAGGTTACGTGTCCCCGATGATCTGGAGGCACTGGGTGCTAAGCAATACCGCCTGTTCCGGTTGGTTTAGTCTGGGCGGTTCCATGCTTATATCTAGCAGCGCCAATTGAAGAATACTTTGTTCGCTTCGACCGCATGGAGCCCGATGACGATCGGAATCAGATAGTCCACTATATGCATCGGGCCGTCGAAGATGGTCCGCAAGACTAAGGCTTCGCACTCATCTTCGCGTTCTCCCTCCAGCACAAAGTGCTTTCTTCCCGATGACGAGTAAGGGTAAGTGAGCACCAGAACCGTGTCAGCTTCCACAAAGCTAGGAATGCCAGTTCCGTGCTTGCTTCTGAAGGACTCATCCCACTCGCCGCCGTGCGTGACTGGGTGCCGTCGGAGCTTTTCAATAAAAGTTTTGAGCATTACTGGTGAAGCTGGAGGGCCTGCGGTGTAAATGTAGATCTTGTTGGGGGATACGTCGTGCATAGGGGTGTCTGTGGGTTGGATTATGTTTAAGGAGGCGGATGAGGCCGAAGAGTAACTTGTGCGTTCTAGCATTGAGCAGTGAGGGCGAGCGAGCGGTCTTCGCGGTCTGCGAGAACCCCTGCTTGCGCGAGCATCGGTAAAGTTAGGCTGGAGTTCGTCGTCATAGATTTCTGGATGGGGATGTTCTGGTGATTTGTTCAAGAAGCGACTGGGGTGGATACTGAATCTGTTTCATGTGCCACGCAGCGGCCGACCATGGACTGGCCCCGACACTCCGCATGCTCTCGTCCACGACATTGATGGCTCTCTCAGCGGGCAGGCCCCGCAGACGCAGCGTGGCCGCGAGGACGGTGCCGGTGCGTTGCCTGCCTTCTAAGCAGTGAACCGCGACCCCACGACTGACCCTCAGAGCCACCCACACATGCCACGCGGCCCGCCAGAGTTCCAGAGCATGACTTTCGGGGTTTCGGGGTGTTCATCTCCGGAAATGTCTTGAAGGGCACAGGAGTAAAGAAGACGCACGGGTGTCACGTCCCGGTTCTCTTCCACTTCGCAAAGGCTTACTAAGTGAGTAATGTTTCGGGCCCGCAGGTGCTCCCACCGGAATTCCCGTGGAGGGTGGGACATCCCAATGAGGATGCCGGTGGAGACAGGGACGCGGTAAACTAGGTGAAGGAGCATGGACAATGATAACCTTACCAAGAGTTGAACACAACTAGCCCAACTTGACGCTGGGCCTCAGAAATGTTATAGGCAATCCCGTGTCTCAGGTGCTACCCGAAAAAACAAGATTGAGTGCGCCGCCACGGCCAAGGCGTCCTCGAAGAAGCTTGGTGGAGAAGCTGCGGAGCCTAGGAGCTGAGGGAAGCTGCCTCTTGAGATATAGGGGTGCCACCCCCTTTTCCGTATGGATCGCCATTCAACGACAACGGCTGGGACGGAACTTCGTTTGGGAACGTCGAAAATCATCGGGATGCTTTTTGGTGACGGCGAAAGGGGACCCTGCTACCCGCACAAAGCAGATCGCGCAGTGGGCATGTCCAGAGGCGATCCTCAAAATCAACTGGTCGGTTACTCAACTCTCTCCATCTGACATGAAGGCCGCCCAGCGGGCATTAGACGCTTACCGGTTTGCTCCGAGGGCAGGGAAGGACGGACGCCTCCTTTCCCAAGTCGCGCGCACGCTTGGGCTGTCCAGGCAAGTGGTGTTTAGTCATTATCAAGTGATGGCTCAAAGCAGCAAGGCGTTCCCAAACTCACAGCAGAGTGAGCGCTGGGCTGTGCTGCGTGAGTTTGTGTGCTTCATTGCCAAGTCGGAAATGACTTGGTTCCAGGAGGCTGTTAGCAACGAAATGAATTTGGGCCTGCCGGTGTCAGTTCATGCGACGCTACGGCAGATTCAGAGCCTGACACGAAGCTGGGAAAGGCGCGGCTACAAGACAAGTGTGAAGCCCGACCCTGAGAAGGCGCGCTGCTACCTAGTTCAAGTTTGCGATTGAACCCACTGACTGGACGAACGCTGACTAGCTAGGCGAGAAACTCGACCGTGCCAACTCCCGCGCCCCGCACCTGCCACCGCGCGGGATGAGCACCTTGGCTGATCTCTACGATCCGCTCACCATGCCCGCCGCGCTGACCAAGGCCCATGCGGATTTGAATAAAGCCGTTGAGAAATGCTACCGCCCAGAGCCCTTCCCCTCCGACCGTGAGCGCGTGGAGCATCTCTTCCGCCTCTATGAGAAGCTGACGGTTCCGCTGCTCCCCACTGCGCCGAAAACACGCGCACGCCAGACGAAGAAGGCCGATCCCTTGATGCCCGCACCTTCCGCGATGCCGGAGGCATCAAAGCTTGTAGCCGGTGGTTGAGCGAAGCGACACCCCCGGTTACAGAACCCCGGAAACCCAGCACCCCGGCAGGGGTGCAAGCAAACATCGTCCGCGCGTTCCGCCGTGCAGGAATACATCGCTAATCAGGAGGAGCACCATCGGCGCAAGTCCTGCCGGGAGAAGTTCCTTCAGATGTCCGGCGTGGAATACGACGAGCGTTATCTTGATTGAGGCTTCTGTGGCCGGTGAACCTTGCTGGCACCCCTGCCGGGGTGCATCTCTTGCTATACCACGATCCGGTGGTGTCGCTTCGCTCAACCACCGGCTACGGGCGCCCATCCCTGCCGGGATGGAATTCACTTACAGCACCAGCGTAGTCAGCAGATCAGGGCGCTTGCGGAGGGCGACGCGGGCGACGGTTTTGAACTCCTTCATCCAGGCGCGGAGGTCGTCATAGGCGGAGTCACGCTTGGTGGTGCCGCCTTGGTCTTGGTCTTGGTCTTGGTCACCACCAGTGCCGACGAGTTCATCCAGAACGGCGATCTGCTCTTCCAGAGTGGCGAGGGCATAGCCCCAGAGGGTCGGCGGCGATGTCTTGAGAGCCGCTTAGTGTCGGGTGCTAGTCTTTGGCTACAGAAGCCGCCGAAAAATTCGATTTGGAAATCTCCCGCGCTGAAGACACGAGATGCGTGCAGGCTTCGACGCACAGGAGAGGGATTTCTGTTGGGGTCGGGGCGGTCGGCGGGAGTTTTTCAGCCGTCAACACGGTGAGCGGCTGAGTCTCGGCGAGTTGCCAGGTGATGCGGCGGAGGCACTTGGTTTTCGCATCGCACTCACAGGCGACCATTTGCTGGGCCTGCTCGTCTTTGATGGTATTGGCGAAGCGATACATGCCTGTTTGTCGGCCCAACGTTTCTCGGAGATGGACGGGCTGGAGCGTGCCGTTCTGGTGATGATCCCAAAAACCGAGCGCGGCAGGGTAAAAGAAGTCGAGAGCCAGGCGAAGCTGGGCCTCGGTATTCAGAACAAGCAACCAGCCACGTTTCAAGGTGGGCGCTGTTTTGATGGCTCGGAAATTCCCGGCCGCATCCATCATGGCGATCTTTCGGGCGGCGACCGGAGTCATGTCGATGGCGAGGAAACCTTCCTGCCCCTTGTCTTCGAGGTGGTGCAGGAGCCACTTCCCGTCTTTCGGGGTCACTTGGATCTGACCGATGGTGAATGGGCTGGAGGGAAGAGGAGAGATCGGATCTGACGACGAGGGCTCAGTGGGTTGGATGCCATGTTTCTGATCGAAGTCCTTCACTTGATCAAGAATCACTTCAGGCATCAGATCATCGGTTCCCACAGCGCTCGAATAATAGAGCTTCTTCCCGTGCATGACGTGCGGGTTTTCCCGGAAGACATCCATCTGACTGGCGGCGGCGGTGATCTCTGATTCAATGCCGAGGAGCACCGGGATGTCCTGGAAGCTGTGGAGACCATCGGCGATGAAGAAGGGGACGACGACGACGTTCGGCGCGGAGGCCATTTCATGCCATTTAGCCACGAACGGGGCTTCTTCCATGTAGGCATCGAGAACCTCCGCGAAGCCGTAACCGCCTTCACTGATGAGCTTCACCTGATCCTGAATGGCCTTGCGGGAGTTTTCGTTCAAGCTGGTGCCGTGGCCGACGATGATGAGCGTGGTCTGGTTACGCGGCACGTTTTGCGCCACCTCGTCCGCGCGGTGCAGCAGGAGTTTGGTCATGCTGGGATGGATGCCAACTGGGTCGCAATAATAGACGGTCTTGTTTTCACGCTGCGTAATAGGGCCGGAGAGCCTGAGTTCGCGGGGGAGGACTTGTTGGCAGAAGTAGCCCTCGCTGATGAAGTTCGGCACCACGTAAACGGTATCGCTTTTCACGGCGTAGAAGACCTCCCTCATGGACGGTTCTTCCTTCCAAAAGGCACAGTGAACTTCTGCGAACAGGCCGCGTTCACGAATGGCGTCCGCATGTTGCAGCGTCGGAGTGCTGGAGTCGGGGTTCACGGTGGAGCCGTGACCGATGAGGATGAGAGCGGCTTTTTTAGGAGGAAAGGGCATCTGGTGGTTTACGGATGGCACGAGCGAAAAGAAGCCAGTAGCCAGGAGTGAGTAGTCAGAAATTACCGCAACGTTCTCGGAATAAAAACAGACTGCATTCCTGCGGCTTCTGCGGCTTCGATCCCTTTCCCGCCGTCTTCAAAGACGAGGCAGTCTTCAGGGGCCACACCCATCTTTTCTGCGGCGAGCAAAAACATATCCGGCGCGGGTTTGCCGTGCTTCACATCCGCTGGCGTGATGATGTGCGGGAAGAGGTGGAAGAGGTCGTTCGACTTCAGGCAGGCGTGAACAATGGGGGCCTCGCTGCCGGAAGCGACGGCCATCGGCGCTTTACCGAGGAGCGAGCGGGCGAAGTCGGCCACGGGCTTCACCGGTTGGATCTCCGTGATGCGCTTACTGAACAGTCCCGCTTTCGTGTGCGCGACGGCATCGGGATCGATCTCCGTTCCATGCAGTTGGTTCAAGATGATCACGGTGTCCTGCTCCCGAACGCCCGCGTAGAAATAGAAATCCTCCTCGGAGAAAGCAAAGGTGGCTCCATTCAGCCTGAGGGCCTCCACCCAGCAGACGAAGTGGATAGGCATGGAGTCAACGAGCGTGCCGTCGCAATCAAAGATGTAGGCTGCAAAGGGGCGGTCGGGGAGTATCAACATGCCTCCTTGATGGCATCGGCTGGCGCGCTTCGCAATGAAGGATTCGCTCGTGCTAAGCAGCGTGATCCGTCGCGCCGTTCTTTCCTGCTTCTGCGGGCAGGGCTTGCACATTGCTCGGTGTGCCGCCGACGAGTTTCCTGTAGATGCGCTGGGAAATGCCGTTGCCGCGCTCTTCTTCCTGCATCTGAGCTTGGGAATTATGCTTCGCAATCTCCCATGCAGGGGCGAAGCCGGGCGCATTGATCATCATCTGCTTTTCAGCGCGGGCGTAGATTTCAAGCTCACGCTGAGTCTTGTTATCGGTGCGTTCATTGAGCTTGGAGACTTGCATCCGCAGGCTTTCGCTCTCTTTGAGCAAGCGATCCCGCTCCTTATTCAGTTCCGCCAGATGGCGATGTTCCAGCTCTAGTTTGTCGGCGAGCATCTTTTTGTAGCGGTTGAACTCGCGTTTGGTTCCCCAGTGGTTCCAGAGGGACATGACCAGAAAAATGCCGCACAAAGCGATGCCCACGCAGAGGGCGATGAAATGGGATTGAGTGAGAAATTCCATAAGGAAGAAAGATACGCGACTAATGAGCTGAGGAAAACGGAAAATGCAGGCTGGTGAACTGCTTAGGACAACACGCAGCGCGGATTGCTCGTAATTTGTTCAGATTGTAAGGACGATGATTGAATAGAAACCACTAACTACTTACTTATAAATACCATTAATTAGACTTAGATAATGATCTGAAATTTCTAGTAAAATGAGACTTGTCTAATAAGCGAACATACGTTTCAATCTCTGCTAAGCTCATTAAAGAGACTCTGCCCTGCGAAACCTCTCAATTTTGCCCTTTTCATGGTCCCGCTTTCCACCTCGACTTCTTCGGTCCCACCCGAACTGCCTGACACGGCAGCGGCGAGGAAGGCTGCGCTGGGCCACCTCCAGCCTTTCTCAAACGACATCGTCGCCACTTGGCGCGAGGCTTCTACGGAGGAAGAGCGTGTCGTGCCCATGCATGAGCGTGCCTTGACTGATCTGCGCACCCTGGCGGTTGAAGGACGTATCATTTTGCTCAATGCCCCTCGTGCGGGTCATGGGAAGACGCATCTTTTGGGACGAGTCGCGGAAGCCATGCGAAACGATGCCGTAGTCGCAGCGCTGCCTTGGCATTCGCCGGAGGGCTTGGCTTGGGAAGGAACGGGCCGTGGTTTGCTAAATGACCTTCACCGCACCGGTGCCCGACCCAGCAGTCTGGAAAAGGTGTGCAGCGGAGTGTGCGCGACCTTGCTGCGTCGGCTCATTCAGGTTGGCCGCATTCCGAGCACTGATCCTGCGCAAGCCCTGCGCGTGCTGACGCAAGACCCAATGGACCTTTTCCGGGAGAACGGTCCTGCGAAGGTCATCGGAGACTGGTTCCGCCGCCACTTTGACCAACTGCGTAAGCCGATGGCGGAGATCGCGGCATTGGACAATCAGGACGAAGTGGAATCCTGGCTGGTGGCCATGTTTGAGCACCTCGCTCAGCCCAATCTGCAAACCCTCGCGACCATGCAGCGGCTGATCGAAAAGGATTCTGCGGCGCAAGTTCCCCGTTTCCTGAAGTTGGCCACCATCTGGCGTCCGCTCGTTCTGGTCGCAGATCATTTGGACGGTCTATATCGTGATCCGCTGGCTGGGCAAACTGTGGCGCGGATGATCTTGGAACTCACAGGCATCGGCAGTGTCCGGCTCGTGCTGAGCATGAATCAGGATCTCTGGGACACCACGTTTGGCAGAAACTTGCCGAGTGCTTTTGAGGATCGCTTGACCGCTCGGAGCCTTTCGCTGCGAGGCTTGGACGCCACGGAAGCCCGTAATCTGGTGCTTCTGCGGCTTCGCGAAAGCAGCGTGGATGCGGAATATGGCTACGAGTTCCTGCGCTTCCTCGATCTGGAACGCTTCTTCCTGGGTCGGCCCCTCGGTTCTGTTTCCGCGCGTGGCCTGCTCCGTCATGCGGCGGTTCAGTGGCGTTTCTTTGTGCAAGGGGACGGCGGTTTTGATCAACCTGCGCTTGATTCCCGCACTGTGCCGCTGAACGGGGAGTCGCCTGAAGAAGACCCTGTGCCTTTTTTTGAAGCGGATGACGACGACGATCTCAAGCTGATGGCGGCGACGCTTTCCCATGACGCAAAAGGGGAGCAAATCGAGCTTTCTAAAGTTGATCTGCCTCCAGCTCCCATGCCGCTGAAGCCAACGAACATCGTGCCGATTCAGACTGAATCTGCGATGATCGAGGCTGAGTCCTTTTTGCGGGAGCCGGAGATGCTTGCGGATTTCAAACCTGCGCCAGAGGTAGCCTTGCCTGCGGGTAGAAGTTTGTTGAGCGAGCACCCTCAGAATAACTTCCAAAAGCTGCGCAGCATGTTGGCGAAGATCAAGGTGGCCACGGATTCTGTGCCGCTCGCTACCTCTGCGATGGCGGCGGGCACCGTCATGGAAACGGTCACGCTAGCGTCCGCGCAAGACCTGCCGCCCGTAGAGCAGTCCTTGCAGACCCGATTTGAAATCATCCGTGGTGAACTCAGCGGACATCCGCCCCGCATGGACTGGCACGCTCTGGGCGAGCTGATCCGCCTCGCTGGGAAGCGCTTCGCGGTTGTCCATTATGATGAAGTGGAGCTGCCGGGGCTTCTCGGTCGTTCTCTCCCAAGGTGGAGTTTGCAGGGCATGGAGATCGTCTTTGGTCTCGAAGATTTCAGTGATGAGCGCTATTGGAAAACGGTTTCCACCTTCCTCGCCGGTCGAATCGCGGAGCTCAAAGCTTCGACTGCGGCCGTCAATGAAACCGCGCCTGAACTGAAGCTGGTGGTGTTCAAGAGCGATCTCGATGGCGGCGCATTATCGTCGCTACTGAAGGACGATACGGTGCCGCCGACGGTGCGTGCCAATGTGGACATCGTTCACTTGGACAATCGCAGCCTAGCCAGTCTCTACGCCATGAAGCAGGTCATCCGGGAGGCGGAAGCAGGCGAACTCAGCACGAATGATCCCACGGCTGTGCTCGGTGCCTTGGCCAGCGAACTGGACTTTTTCTGGAAGCGCGTGACGAGGGCGAAGTAAGGCCGGAGGCACTCCCTGCGCTCGTTGCCGTCGTCACCTTTATTTTGTGCCTTCGTGCCTATTGCCTAAGCGTCGCCATCGTTTAGAATCAGCGCCTTCATGTCCTCACTCGTTCGTGTCCAACAGCTCAAAGTTCACTTCCCAGTGCGCGGCGGATTTCTCCGCCCTGCGGGTGAGCCCATCAAGGCCGTGGATGATGTGAGCTTTGTCGTTGAGGAAGGACGCACGCTCGGACTCGTGGGCGAGAGCGGCAGTGGGAAATCCACCGTGGCCCGCACACTGCTGAAATTACAAAGCGCCACCTCGGGTGAAGTGTTCTATCGCGACCGCGAGGTCTTGCAGCTTAGCGAATCAGAATTCCGACCGCTGCGTAAAGACATGCAGATGATTTTTCAAGATCCGTTTGGATCGCTGAATCCCCGCATGACCATTGAGGAGATCATTGCCGAGCCGTTGCGCATACATTTCAAACAGCTCAATCGCAGTGATCGCCGTGAGAAAGTCGCCTCGCTTCTGAGTCGTGTTGGCCTGCCATCTGAAAGCATGTGGCGCTATCCTCATGAGTTCAGCGGTGGGCAAAGGCAGCGGATTGGCATTGCGCGGGCGCTCGCCGTGGAACCGAAATTCCTCATCTGTGATGAGCCCGTGAGCGCGCTGGATGTGAGCGTGCAGGCGCAGATCATCAATCTGCTCAAAGACCTTCAGTCCGAGTTCCAGCTCACCTACCTCTTCATCGCGCATGACCTCGCCGTGGTGGAGCACATGAGTGATGAGATCATCGTCATGCACTTGGGGCGCATCGTTGAGCAAGGCACTGCGGTGCAGGTTTGCGAAGCCCCCCAGCATGAATACACGCGCAAGCTACTGGCGGCGGTTCCTTCCTTATAGACCCAAGATTCATGACTCTACCCAACTCAATCCATTCTTTTTAAGTCTTCTGTCATCTGTCTAAAAGTCTTTCCTCTCTCCCATGACCCCGCTCTTTAGAAAATTCCTCGGCATGAACTGGGTGTTGTTCATCAACATGATCGCCCTTCTGACCTGGGGCATCTGGTGCATTTACAATGCCTCATCCTTCCGCGAGCCCCCTTTGTCAGACAAATGGCGCGACCAGACGATCTGGGCGGGCATGGGCTTCGTGGTCTATTTCACGACGGCCTTGGTGGATTACAAATGGGTGCGCTATTTGGCTGGCCCTCTCTATTTCATCGGCATCGGACTGCTCGTGGTGCTCAAGTTCAAAGGCGTCATCGTGAACGGAGCCAGGAGTTGGCTCTTCGTGGGCGGCGTCAGCTTGCAGCCATCACAGTTCGCCATCATGGCTGGGATTCTGGCCCTCGCCTTTGTGCTCGGTGACTTTCACCGCATCGCTTCTGTCTTTCGTCATCACTGGCTGAGAATGCTGTTGGCCGCCATCGTTGCCATGATTCCGATGTTCATGGTGCTCAAGGAGCCCGCGCTCGGTTCCGCCATCATCTGGGGGCCGGTGTTCATGAGTATGTTACTCGTAGGCAGCATCCCCATGCGCTATATCATCGTCTTGATTGAGATCGTCGCGTGCGTCATTCCGATGGCTTATGCCTTCGGCTTGAAGCCCTATCAAAAGGCCCGCATCACGACGTATTTGAAGATGCTCACGAACCAGAAAGTGGACACGCTTGGCGATGCCTATGTGGCCAACCTGCTCCAGATTGCCGTAGGCTCCGCGGGCTTTGATGGCAAAGGACCACTCTCAGAAAAAGTCCCAGATCACGCCTCCATTCACCGCACCTTCTTCCCGAAAGCAGAAGCGATGAACGACTTCATCTTCGGCGTCATTATTGAAGAGTTCGGCTTCCGTGGAGGTCTCTTGCAGATCACCGTGATCGCGCTGCTGCTGCTGCAATGTGTCTTCATTGCGTTCTATGCCCGAGATCAATTGGGGCGATTAATGGTCGTCGGGACAACCGCGCTCATGTTTTCCAATGGCTTCATGAACATGGGCCAGAGTCTTCAGATGACACCCATCACTGGGGTGCCCATGCCCTTCGTGAGCTACGGCGGAACGTTCCTGGTCATGTGCATGTTCCTCATGGGCATGGTGCAGAGCGTCTGGGTTCACCGCAATATCTCCGCCGTCGCGAAGAAAGGCCGTTCTGAAGACGGCAGTGAGAGCGAGTGATCGGTTCACTCACCCACCACTGAAATCACCAAGCTCCGCGCATGTGGAGCTTTACGATGTTCAAAGAGGAAGAGGCCCTGCCAAGTCCCCAGCGCGAGCCTTCCATTGATCACCGGAATGACCTCGGAGGTCCGAGTCAAGGCCATGCGCAAGTGGCTCGGCATATCGTCCGCGCCCTCGTAAGTATGAACGAAGTAAGGCGTGTCTTCCGGCACCAGATGATCAAAGAACGCATGTAAATCCGTCCTCGCGGATGGGTCAGCATTTTCAAAGATCACCAAGCTACAACTCGTGTGCTGCACGAATACCGTGGCCGTTCCCGTCTTGATAGCACTCGCACGGACGATGGCTTGCACGCGGTCCGTGATTTCGTAAGTGCCTTTGCCACGGGTGGGGATGGAGAACTGGTCAGCGTGTGCGGACATGGGATGGATCAGTGAGCGGGAGGTTTGCGGCGCAGACGAATTTGCTGATTGTCGATGATGATCAGGTTCCCTCTCCAATCTGCAAATGGGAGGGCCTCACGGAGCCGTATGAACGCTTCTTGTGTGGCCTCTGTTGTGGTCGGCCAGATGCGCAACCGGATGATTCCATGATGTTCGCCGAGTGGAAACATGCGTGCATCTGCCAAATCTTCATCAAAGGTTACGATGCTTCTGAGCGAGGTGAAACACCTCTTTGTCAGGCTTTCCTGCCAACCCTGTGTTGAGCGCATGGATGACATCGCAGCCAGAGAGATGGTCACGAAGCCAGGCTTCAATGGGCAGTGGGATGTTCTCATCTAAAAGCAACGCGATATCTTCAGGCATGAGCGAATACTTGATCTTCTTCCACGATCTGAGCCGCGTAAGCCAGCGCTTCACTGATGTCTTCGTTGGAAAGCTGCGGATAGGCTTCGCGGATGCGCACCCGGTCGTAACCACCTGCAACAAGGCCGAGAATATTCTTTACCATGATCCGAGTGCCACGGATCACCGGCTTGCCTCCACAGACTTCTGGATCAGTGATGATGAGCGGGAAGTTCATGCTTTAGAATACCTTTCGTTGAGACGATGGCAACTCAACAACTCGTCGGCACCCGTTGCGCCAGCTTCACGGCGTGGTCAATAGCACCGCGCACGAAGCTCAGGCATTCGACCGCGCCTTGAGGTTTTCCAGGCAGGGCGATGACGAGTGCGCTTTGCACAATCGCAGCCAAACAGCGGCTGAGGATGGCATTGGGCGTGATCTTCATGGACTCGGCCCGCATGACCTCACCGAAGCCCGGCAGCTCCACGCGCATGATGCCACGAATGGCCTCAGGCGTAAAATCTCGCACGTCTATTCCCGTTCCCCCCGTGGTTAGAATTAGGCCACAGCCCTGAGCATTGCAGGAGCGGATGGCTTGCTGAATGGCAGGCACATCATCAGGAACGATGGCTTCGGCGAGCACTTGCCAGCCGTAGCCTTCAGCAGCTTTTTTAAGGGCCGGGCCACCGTGATCTTCATAGATGCCCGCGCTGGCACGGTCTGAAATGGTAATGATGCCGACGGTGATTTTCTTGGTCTCTGGAGTCACAGTGAAATGGTTTCCTTGGTTTTGCTGACGAGGTGAATACCTTCAAGACGCATGGCCTTATCCACGGCTTTGCACATATCATAAATGGTCAGGAGCGACATCGAAACTGCCGTGAGGGCTTCCATTTCCACGCCTGTCTGTCCCGTGGTTTTGGCAATGGCGGTCGCGGTGATGCCATCATCATGGAGCATGAAATCAACACTGACTTTTGTGAGCGGAATCTGATGGCAGAGCGGGATGAGATGCTGCGTTTGCTTGGCCGCTTGAATGCCGGCGATACGGGCCACGGCGAGCACATCTCCTTTCTTAATCTGGTTCTGTCGGATCAATTCCAACGTCGCTGGCTGGAGCTGGATGCGCCCCGTCGCGATGGCTTCCCGATGCGAAATGGCCTTCGCAGAGATGTCCACCATACTGGCTTCACCTTGTTCGTTCGTATGAGTGAGGGACATGGAAATGAAGGTTCAAAGCATTATCTTACAAAGCTCGGCGCTGGTAGCCGCCGATAGGCGTCATCCTTGGACAATGTCCGTGGGAGTCCTGCTTTACGTCGGCTGCTGCTCAATGGTCTTGCCGTGGTGCTTGAGGTAGCCGATGCACAGTTCCTCGCCCATGTATTTGGCGAGCAGACGCGGATCAGTTTCGGTCACATCTACGATGATGAGTCCATCTAGGCAGGACTGGAAAGCCTTGTCCACATTGAAACTCGCGAGGGTTCCGTTGAGCTTAAGGTAATGCTTCAGCAGCGTCGGAATGCCCTTCCCGTCTTCCTCAAGACTGGAGATCAGTGCCGAGAAATCATCCACATTATTCAGGTCCGCAGAGATGAATTCCCGCAGTAGCTTCTTATTCTTCATGTAGCGGAAAGGCTTGCGCGGCTTCACCAGCATGGCCAGATCTGGGTGCAGTTTATTATCCTTCAGGAACTCGACGATGAGCTTCCGTGAAAGGCCCAAGTAATCCTGGCTGATGCTCACGGGGCCGAACAGGCGCTTGTATCGTGGATTCCGCGCCACCCAGGTCAAGACGCCGCGCCAGAGCAGCGGCAGGGTGCCGAGTGAACGCTGGTATTCAGGAATGATGAAGCTGCGACCCATTTCCAAAGCATCCTCCAGATGATGGAGGAAGGGTTTGCGGAATTTGAACAGCGTATTCGTGTAGAGGCCCTTCCTGCCGAAGCGCCGCAGGATCATGTCTGCGCGGCCCAAGCGATAAGCGCCGACGATGCGCCGCGCTTTTTCATCCCAAATGAAAATGTGCAGGTAGTAGTCATCGAACTTGTCCAAATCAAAGTCCTCGCCCGTGCCTTCGCCGACCTCACGGAAGGTTACTTCACGCAGCCGTCCGATCTCCCTGAGCAGATGAGGAATCTCCGGTGCGGCACCGACAAAGACACTCAAGGAACTGTGCGATGCCAAGAGGCCGTTCGATGAACGAATCTGCTCAACTTCGCGCTCGAAATCCGCCTGCGTGCTGGTCGTAGGCGGCACGGGAAGCATCTTTGGCAAATCCTCCTCCTCGGCCTCAGCAAGTTGTTCCTTGGTCTTCGTGATCACTGGGGAGCGCTGACTGAGCACGAACGTGTGAAGGCGTAGGTAGCGCGTGAGGCTTTCGTCGTCCTCGAACTTCTTCAATCGCGAGAACGGGATCGGTTGGCCGACGCGTAAAGTCACCACATCGCGGCTTTGACTGAAGAGCTCACGTAAGAGCAAGCCCGTGCGTAACATTGGATGCACCAGCCCTGCCGTCTGAAAGAGCATCCCGTTGTGACCAGGGAAATAAACGGGCAGCACCGTGGCCTGCGTCCGACGCACCAGCGCGCCCACATGGGAGGTCCAAGGTGATTCTTCAATGCCGCGTCCCATCTTATAATGAGCGACCTCTCCCGATGGGAAGATGGTCAGCGCGCCGCCTTGTTTCAGGAAGCGCAGGCACTCCTTCATCGGCCCCAGATTTCTGGCGGCTGAGTTCTCCCCATTGAAAGGGTCCACCGGAATGATCCACGGGCGCATCTCCTCCATCTCCCCGAGGAGGAAGTTGGTCATGAAGCGAACGTAAGGGCGATACTTCGAGATGAAGTCACCGAGGATGACCGGGTCGAGAATGCCAAACGGATGATTTGAAACGATGATCAATGGACCTTCTGCGGGAAGGCTGAAGTTCGCAGGAAGCTCCGCCTCATAGCGGCCATTTACCTCCACGAGCGCGGAACTGAACCAGGCACGGGATGAAGGATGGTCCGGGTGCGTCGCGTAGCGCTTCCGCGTCCGCTCGCAAAGATTATTAAAATCCCGGATACCCAGCCCGCGCTCGATGAGCGGCGCGGCCAGCTTGTAGAGATTGCGTTGAAGAGGGTTTTGGAGCTTGGAAGAAAGGTCTATCACCATGAGCGTTCAGCGTGATGGTTAGTCCCAGCGAGTCTGCGGGGAGGCGTTGTCAAATCTGGAAGGCAGATGAGGAAGGACAAGTGTCAGAATGTTCAGTTGCGAGGAAGAAGTCAAGCTACTCAGCAATAGCCTGAGCAACATTACGTCTCATACGTGGCCTCTGGTGCAATCTCTCTTTCAACACAACTTGCCATCCGCGTGGATGTCATTAAACTGGGAGGCTAGGAAATCAAATGCGCTTGTAGCTCAGCGGTTAGAGCAGGGGACTCATAATCCCTTGGTCGCGGGTTCAAATCCCTCCGGGCGCACCCATTTCTGATGAGAGGTGATCGCCTCTGGAATCGTGACAGCGATTAGGAAAAGCTGGCAACCTCAGGCAATGAAGCTATCCGTTCCGCCTTATGACCCTCCGCTGCTTCCTTTTTGCACTCGTGCTTTGTTCAATGAGCGTTGGGATGGCCAATGGCCAAGCAACGGGAGTGCCAGTTTATCAAGAGGGCAGCCCTACTCATGCAGATGGGCTCGTTCGCAAGGCCGCTCTGGAATTGCGCAAAAGCAACAGTCTCCTCAAAATGGAAACGGTCATGGAGCAGCTTACGAGGACATCCTGTCAACTCACGCTTCCCGCAGTGATGAGTGCGCCCATTTCCAGTTCACAGCGTTGGGCACGCGCTCGTAAAGCTCATTTCCGAATCGGTTGGCTCTTCAAAGCGCCGCACTCAACGCTGTGGCAGGTGAATCTGGCGGGTGGCTACGCAATTTCCCAAGACGGCGCGGTAGCCACTTGTTTCCATGTGGTTCAGCCTACACCGCATGAGATGAAGGAAGCTTATCTGATCGCCGCTGATGATGATGACAAGGTCTTTCCCGTCACGGAAGTTCTGGCCGCATCCATGCAGACGGACTCCTGCATTCTGCGGGTCAAAGCGACGGATTTGACAGCGCTTCCTCTGGCCATGGAAGTTCATCCGGGAGATGCCGCCTATTGCTTCAGCGATCCGATGGGGCATCGCGGATTTTACAGCGAAGGAATCGTGAATCGCTTTGTGCAACGTTTCTTGCTGCAACCGAAGAAGTCAGAAGCCAAGAAAGCCGAAGCGCCTACGTGGTTGGAAACCAGCACGGATTGGGCACCGGGCTCCAGTGGTGCAGCGGTCTTGGATGCGTTTGGAAACGCCATTGGGCATGTGTCTGAAATCGAATCCGTTCTCGAGGAGCAACAGGAGACAGGCAAGAAGCAACAAGAGCGCTTGATGATTCCAGGCACCGTCATCATCTTCCACGAAGCCATCAGCGCGAAGCATGTGCGGGCCTTAGTAGAAACGGCGAAATAACGTGTTTTACTTGTGCTTCTTCGCAGGAGGCTTCGCTGTCTTCAGGCCTTCAAGCTGCTTAGCGCCATCCCAGATCTTCGGCGCTTTGATGCCTTTACTATGCCATTTCATGCCGCCCTTCACCCATTTCTCGCGGGCTTGGTCAAAGGTGATTCCTTTGTCATCATCATCCACCCCGAACTGAAAGCCGCAGCAGGGACAGATTTCGTAGGAGCCGCCGCCAGAGGGCGCATGGGGTGGTTCTTCCAGCTTCGGGTAGGCGCAGACGGGGCAGGTGGGCATCGTGGTCAGGGGAGAGTGGTTTGAGTAAGTGAGAGGCTTTATTCTGGGCGTTTCAGTTTCACCAGCTTGCCGGGTTGACGTTGGAAGTAATCGGCACCACCGGGCTTGAAATAGGTCTTGGTTGTTCCATCGCGATTGTAAGCCGCGAAGGCCCGTGTCTTCGGGTCATAGACGCGGAGTGATCCGTCACTTTCATCCAGCTTTGCGGTCCAGCCCTGGTCCATGCCGCGCTGAAGAAACTCCCAGGCCTGACGCGCATAGTCGTCAGGGCTGGTCGCATTGAAATCACCGCCGTGGCGCGCAAAGTGATCCTGTAACGCGGGCAGATTCCCCCAAGTCTTTCGGGTCGGTGGCGCGACGAGCTTCTTCGCAACTGGCTGTGGTTTGGGGGATTCTTTGACGACTTCTTTAGCAGGCTTCGTATTCGCAGTTACCGACCCTTTTCCGCTGGTTGTAAACTCACCTTTGGCCAGTTCATATTTGGCCGTGCCGACGATGTAGTAATAAGTGGTGCCTGGGGAAAGGCCATTCAACTGGGCAGTGTGTTCTGTGCCGACACCATCTCCGCTCTTTCAGTCCAGCTTGTCCGGGGTAAGTCCGTAACGCACCCGAGTCCCGCAGTTGCCATCCGTCTTCCATGTAATGACGGCGCTATCATTCACGGCTTGGACACTGGGTTTACCCACGACGACAACGGCCTGAGCCAAGTCCAGACTCAAGAGAAACAAGCCCGCGCCGAAAAGTAATAGCCGATTCATCATCCCAAAAGATAGAGAGTCGGTCAGACGTGTGCAAGAGGAGTAAGCCGTCATCTTGTAAAAAGAGCTTGCACGAGAAGCTGGCAAAGGCATAGTCGCAGCCCGCATATTATGGCCCGATAGCTCAGTTGGTAGAGCAGGGGATTGAAGATCACCGTGTCGGCGGTTCGAATCCGTCTCGGGCCACTTCCTCATCGTTAGGAAGTGGCCGTGTAACTCAAGCAGTTTCTCGCTATGTCGGGTGACTCATCTAATCAGGTTTCGACT
>JANYJH010000308.1 GCA_025361865.1 Phragmitibacter sp. | reverse complement strand
GCTTCCCCTGCGCCTCATAGGCTCTGGCTTCGCGGTCATACTTATCACGTCCCGCCATACCATTGGCCTCATCCAGCAAGAGCTCGCGGCGGTCCAATGTCAGCAGCACCTGCCCTGCCTTGGCGACGTCCCCCAAGTGATAATGGACTTCGTCGATGAAGCTGGCGAACGGAGCTGCGGTGAGAGCTGCGGCGTCCGTCTTCAGCAAGAACGGGGCTTTGACCTTGTGCTCGACTTGAATGAACGCGAGCGCCGTGATGGTCAGGACAAGGACCAGAACGGCCAGCTTCCATCCGGTGTGTTCCGTTCCCAGAAGTCCAGAGGACCAGCTACGCAAAGCACGCCAAGCGCGCTTCCCCCACCAGCCAGAAACGGCATAAAGATCCGACAATCGCGGTGAGACCAAGTCTGCTGCCAGACGCAACTGCTCGAGTTCCACCTCACGCCAGCCACCATCTTCTGCAGCCCGTTCCAGCATCAAAACGCCCACGGCCTCATGCTTGACCGCGTTCCGAAGGGGAACTGATAACACCGCGCAGCCCTGATGGGATTGGGTGAAAAGCTTGTGTTCACGACTGATGGCCTGACTTCCCGCGATGACGGGATAGGCCACTTCGTTATTTTGATCCGCCGCCTCTTCCATCGCCCGAACAATGGCTTCCGTCTCCTGCATGGCAGAAGTCACACGACCGCCGTGACTGGTGGCCTTGAGGTGAAGAGAACCATTTTCAAGCCAGCCAATCGAGACTCGGGCAGCTCCGATCACGGCCGCCACACGATGGCACAGACGCAGGGTCGCCTCAGTGAAACTGCTGCTTTTGCCCAAATCCATTCCCAGATCCAGAACCTCGCTCAGGCTTAGGACTTGCTCGCCCGTCCTTTGCTCGCGTCGCCGGGCCTGATAAGATTCTGCGAGCACTCTGACCTCGCGCGCTTTTTCATCCAGTTGGGAGGCTGCTGCTTCCAGCAAAACCAGCCACAGCATCGGCCCTTCCACGACAGGCAAGGCCAGAATCAGCAATCCATGAGCCCATGTATGAAGGGTATTCTCGGCCATGCTTCCCAGTTCAGGAACAACGCCAGACTGGACAACGCGTTGTGTGGAACGAGGCGAATCCTGGGCCAGCATTCTCACACTGTCAGCCCCATCCGCATGAGTCTTCAGCAGCAAACAGGCACCCTGCGCCTGAAAAGCTGTTTTGGCATGAAGACATAAACGCGGCCAGAACTGCGCAGGATCTCCCGCAAAGCTCGCCAGCGCATCGAAATCAGAATAAGAACTGCCCTCTACTATCGGTGTAACTTCCATGGCTAGGACTTCAGTTCAGCGAATTTTGCCCGCACTTTCATACCCGGCCTTACGACTTGATCCTTGTTGTCCATTAGTAGTCGAACACGGAACATACCACTGCGGGCATCCACCTCAGGATCGATGAAGTTGATCTTCGCCTTGCGCTCCACATGAGGAATGATTTCGGGAAATGAAACCTCGATCTGATCTCCCATTTTAAGAGTCGAAAGCATGGGAGCCTCCAGATAGAACTGCAGAAGCAAATGATCTGCGTCCATCACCTGCAGAATGGGTTCCGCTTCATTGACCGCTTCCCCAGCTTCACGAAAGCGATGCACGACGACGCCTGTCAGAGGCGAATGAATCTCCCGTCTGGCGAGTTCCGTTTTGGCAATTTTCAACTCCGCTTCCACCCGCTTCAAATCGAGTTCCTTGGCGAGTGCATCGTCTTTACTAGAGACATTTTGCTCGAAGAGTCGCTTGGAGGCTTTGAAATCAAACTGCGCTTTTTCAATGATCTGTCCCATGCGCTCTATCGAGACGGTCTCTTTCTCAGACTCAAGGTTCACCAAGATCTGCCCTTCCGTGATCCGATCCCCTTCCTCTACTGCGATTTTCGTGATGATCTCACGCAAGGATGAACTTAGCGTGATGGACTTGAAAGGTTTAGCCACCCCCTCCCGCCAGCTTGAGTCAGCATTTTCTTGAGCAAAACAAAACGGGGCGGCCAAGCCGAAGCAAAGCTTCAGCATTGTATGTGTAAAGGGACGAGAAATCATCAACCAGTCAGTTCAATTCACCATTGGAGAAGCCACTGCGGCACTCAATTTTTGCCAAACATCCGGCCGAGGAAACCGCGCTTCTTCGGTGGAGCGTCTCCTTCTACGGGCAAGCTTTCAGAGGTGGATTTGGTCTTGGGTGCGACGGTTTCTTTGACGCGGACTGGCTCCTTAACTGGACCAGTGACTACTGGTGTAGCCAGCCGCGATTTGATGCCTTTGGCATCGCTTTGGATTAGGATTCCATATTTCTCCAGAAGCGTTCCTGTCGTCAGGTAAAGATCCACCAAGTCCTTGTTCATATCCACGAGAGCAGCCAGTTCACGGCTCCGTGTCTGGGAATATTCCTTCTGGAGTTGCAGCACCTGATAGCTGGTCGTCACCCCTTCGCGCAAACGCTTCAACTCACCATCGGCCGACTGAGCCGCAGCCTCACGGCTCTTGATGGTGGCGGTGACACGCTGCTGATCCGTCCTTAGACGACCCAGCGCGGTATCGACTTCGAGGGCGATTTGAAGTCTCACCTTTTCCCGCTGCACATGAGCCTGGGTCTCTTGGGTCTCTGCCAGACGCTTTCCGGCGCGCGAGTGATCAAAATTCAATGGCACGGAGAACTGCATTCCCACCGTCCACTCCGGTCCTTGACCATCGATGACTCCCCGGTCGTAGGTGCTTCCAAGACTGCCAGACAGACCGTGATAACCACCGCTGGCCACAAGATCAAGTTTGGGGCGAGATTGATTCTTTGCCAATTGCACCTGAGCGCCACGAAGGCCGACCGCTTCTTCTGCCTGCTGAATTTCCACTCGTTTTGTCATTGCTGTTCCGAGGAGACTGCCTCGGTTCGTCTCAGGCACGGACGTCATCAGCTTGTCCACAGGCTCCACTCTCGAACCTTTGGCGATGACGTCATCCGCTCTCTTATAGAGCATCTGTAGCGCATTCTGCCTCTCGATGTATTGCATTTCCGCAGCGAGCGCCTCTTCTTTACGGGAATAAACCCCCGCTTCGGCGACGAGCACGTCATTGGTGGCAGCAACCCCTTCTTTGTTACGCTTCGTGGTGTCGTCCATCAACTTCTCTGCCAGGCCGATTCCATCGCGCTGGACTTTCATGTTCTCCCTTGCGAAGACGACATCATAATAGCGCTTGGTCACCTCTGCCACCACCTGCACCGCTTTGGCTTGCCACTCGAGATCGGCCAGTTTGAGATTTGATTTTGCAATGCGTATTTCCGCCGTGTTGGCCGTGATGCCAAAACCCCGCCACAAGGGCTGCGTGATGGTCAGACCCGTGAAGCTTTCCCATTCGG
>JANYJH010000393.1 GCA_025361865.1 Phragmitibacter sp. | reverse complement strand
CGGATGAGCATCGTTCTGAAATGCGCCCATCTGCGCGCGGGTTATGTGCAGGAGTTTGAGCTGCCGCCATTCACCTCCAAGGCAGAACCGCTCTGGCACCGCATGGCTTACTACACGCTCAATAAGATTCCTGCGGCAGTGAAGTAAGTTCGTAGTCCGGCCTTTAGGCCGTCATAAGAAAATGAAAAGACGGCCTCAAGGCCGGACTACAAACTAGAAATTACCCGCTAAAGACTCCATTTCGACATCATGATTTCCATCCCTTCTTTCTATCGCCAGAGCTTGATTTTACTCGCTTCCCTGAGCTTCACTTCACTAGCGACTGCGGTTTCGCCATTCGATCTTTCGCTGCTCGATAAGACCACGTTCGCTCAATCCCTCGCGGGCAAGGAAACGTCGATTAGTGACGTTCCTCAGTCGGTCGTGTGGACGCAGAAAGGCACGCCGGATTGGAAAGGAGCCAAGTTCGGTGCGGAGCGCGATACCGGAGCCCGGCATCTACGCATTGGCTTTACCCAACCCGTTACGGTGGGCAGTGTGCTCGTCAGCGGTGGGGGCTCGTTGAGTGTGCTCAAAACGGGCGCGGCTTATCCCGGTGATCTTGCGGATGATTCGCAATGGCAACCAGCGGAGCGATTGATCAATGGCGAAGTCTCGCACGAGGAAGTCGCGGTTGGAAACTACGCGGTCTGGGTGCTGCCATCGGGCACGGAAACACAGGCGCTTCGGTTCACGCATACGCCTGCGGCAGGGGATCGCGAGATGGCAGGTGTCTTGGGCGGGACGTGGATTTTGAATGAACGACTGGGCAATGTGGCTCCTCAGGCGCTCGTGCAAACGCGCGCTCGTGATGATGTCTCGGCGAAGCTTGTGGATGAATCCAACAACAACACCTGGCAGGCTTGGGACAATGGCGAGAACGGTGCGGCCTTGCCCGTGTCGGCAGAGCATCCTGAGATCATCACATTGACCTGGCCGAAGGCTGTGAAGATGAATGGCGTCTGCCTGTTGTGGACGGGCTTTCAGTCCTGTGAGATTTCCGCGTTCACGGGTGCTGATGAAGGGAATGCGAGTGAAGCTCCCGAGGCAAGCTGGAAGAGCGTCGGCGCGGGTCATAACATGGACACCTTCTATCCGATGCAGCTTGGTCCGAACTGGATTGCCTTTGATCAAGAAATCACCACGCGGGCACTGCGCGTGCGCATCACGAGCGGGGCGAAGCCGGGGCATTCCCACTATGCCTCGAAGATGAAGGACGGACATCGCGTGTGGCTCGGTGAGTTGATCGCGCTGGCTCCTTTGAAGGACGCCGCATTGACGTCCCTCGTTCTGCCGAAGACGCATGAAGAACCGCCGCCGATTCCTGTAAAATTCACGCTTCCAGAAGCCGGGCTCGTGACGCTGGTGATCGAAGACACGCAGAACCATCGCGTGCGTAATCTCGTCAGTGAGACGCCGTTTCCCGCCGGAGAAAACATCGCGTGGTGGGATGGCAGCGATGACTTGTTGCGTGATCCCGAAGCCGCGAAGCACGGTGTTTATCACATCCCTACGCGGCCCGTCGCACCCGGTGATTATAAGGTTCGCGGCCTGTGGCATAAGCCCGTGAAGCTGCATTATGAGTTCAGCATCTACAGTGCTGGAAAGCCCGCGTGGGAAACAGCGGACAAGACGGGCTGCTGGGGCACTACGCATACGCCGCCGACGAGCATCGCCTTCGTGCCTGGCTCACGCACGGTGGATGGGCAACCGCTGATCTTCACGGGCTGCTATGTCGCAGAAGGTGGGCATGGTTTACAATGGTTGCACGAAGACGGCACGAAGCTCGGTGGCCAAGGCTGGGTCGGTGGCACTTGGACCGGCGCTCCGACGCTCGCTGTTGATGCCGGATCGAACGCCATCACGGATCATCTGTGTTACGTCGGGTCGGTGTGGGAAGGCGAACTGCGGCTCACCGCGAAGACACGCACGCTGGAAGACAAGCCCATTTTCAAATCACAACTCGGGGATGATCCACGTCCCAAGAAGCCGAGTGATCCGCGTCCAGCGGCCTTCGAGGGCTTCGATGGTGGCGACAGGATGTATGTGCTCTCCGGCATCGCCGCGCATGATGGCATCCTCGTCTGCTCCATGATCCGTCAGAATAAACTGATCTTCGTCGATGCCAAGGCAGGCTCCATTATCAAGCGACTGCCAGTCGAGAATCCGCGTGGCGTGACCTTTGATAGTGCAGGCCACATGCTCGTGCTGAGCGGTCAGAAGCTGCTGCGCTTTGCCAGCATCGAAGCGAAGACCTCCGAGTCTCTCATCAGCAAGGGACTCGAAGATCCGCGTCAGATCATGAGCGATGAGAAGGGCCAGCTTTTCATCACGGATCGCGGTGCTTCGCATCAGGTGAAAGTCTTCACCGCCGCTGGCAAGCCGGTCCGCAGTGTGGGCAAGGCCGGAACTCCCGCTGCTGGTGAGTATGAGCCGCTGCACCTGAACAATCCCAATGGTCTCGCACTGGATTCAGAAGGCCGACTCTGGGTTGCGGAAGCGGATAACTTCCCGCGTCGCGTCTCCGTTTGGTCAGCCAATGGGGAACTCAGCCGCGCCTTCTACGGCCCCACAGAATATGGCGGCGGCGGTATGCAAGACTCACAGGATGCCACGCGCTTCTTCTATAAGGGCATGGAGTTTGCGCTCGATTGGAAGGCCGGCACGGATCAGCTGAAGCGTGTCTTCGCTCGTCCTGATCCTTTGATGGAAGCGCACGGCGGGCACTTTTCACCAGACACGCCGCTCTATCCAACGGCCCGCAAAGGAGAGCGTTACTTCACGAGTTGTTACACGCACAATCCGACGGGCGGCGATAACGCTGCCTTCCTCTGGCGCGATGATGGCAAGCTCGCGCATCTGGTCGCGGGACTTGGCGATGCTCATGCTTGGGCGGTTCTTCGCACGCCGGAGTTTCGTTCCATCTGGCCGGAAGGCACGAAGCCCGAGGACGAAAACCCGAACCCTGACAAGCACGCCACCTTCGTCTGGACGGACACCAATGGCGATGGCAAGCCGCAGCCAGATGAAGTCCACATGATCAAAGGACCCGCGCGTGGCGTGACGATGATGAGTGATCTTTCGTTCCTCGTCTCGCGCTTGGATGAAATAACAGCGCGCTTCAGCCCGACGAGTTTCGATGCTCATGGCGTGCCTGCTTATGATCTCGCGAAGTCTGAGAAGCTCGGCCCCGCAGGAGGCCCACCACCGTCGAGCGGCGGCAATCAAACACTGTATGATCATGACTGGACGATCACCACGAATGCCGTCGCGCCGTTCTCGCCGTATGGCATCGGCGGCATCTATCAAGGCGAGCCACGCTGGAGTTATCCGAGTGCCTGGCCCGGACTTCATGCGAGCCACGAAGCCGCCGTGCCGGATCGTCCGGGCATGGTCGTGGGACACACGCGACTGTTGGGCGATATGGTTCAAGGCAAGGCCGGGCCGATGTTCTGTCTCAATGGCAACATGGGGAACATGTATCTTTTTACGGCGGATGGTTTGTTCGTCACTACCTTTTTCAATGACATCCGACTGCGTCCGAATTGGGGCGCGCCCGTGGCCACGCGGAACATGGATGTCACCGATGTCTCGCTGCATGATGAAAACTTCTGGCCCAGCATTTTGCAGACTCCTGATGGTAAGATCTTCCTCGTGGATGGCGGGCGAACCAGCCTCGTTCGCGTGGATGGACTCGACTCACTTCAACGTCTGCCTGAGCAAACGCTCACGGTTACAGCGGCTGATCTCGAGCACTCCCGCGACTGGTTTGCGCGTGCGGAAACGGCTCGCCAGAAGGCCCGTGGCACCGGCATTCTCAGCGTGCCTTTGCGCAAGCAAGCACCGACCGTGGATGGCAAGCTCGACGACTGGCCAGCGACCACGGACTGGGCGTCCATTGATCGTCGCGGCATCAAAGCGAACTTCAATAGCAACTCGAAGCCGTATGAAGTCAGCGCAGCCGTTTGCGTGAGCGGGGATCGCTTGTTCGCCGCGTGGCGATCGAGTGAGAAGGACCTGCTCAACAACAGCGGCGAGACTCCGAACGCGCTCTTCAAAACGGGCGGCTGTCTTGATCTCATGCTGCAAGCCGAGACCGATCAACGCCTGCTCATCACGATGATCAAGGGCAAGCCACGCGCCATGCTTTATCGTGCGAAGGTTGCTGGAACAGCGCAGCCCATCGCCTTCAGCAGTCCTTGGCGGAGCATCACCATTGATGCGGTTGAAGACGTAACGGAGAAGCTTGAGTTCGCGTCGGATAACACGGGCAATTTCGAGGTCAGTATCCCGCTGGCAACGCTGCACTGGCAGCCGAAGGCCGATGAAACCGTGCGTGCGGATCTTGGGGTCTTGCGAGGCTCGAACTTTCAAACCACGCAGCGTGTGTATTGGTCCAACAAAGCCACCGCGATCACTGCGGATGTGCCGAGTGAAGCCGAGCTGACGCCGCAACTCTGGGGCAAATGGCATGTCGTCCTCGAACCGTAATTTAAGCCATGCTTCCTCGCCATTCCATTAAGCTACTTCAAGCCTTGGGTTCAGTCCCCGGGAGCGCCGTCC
>JANYJH010000282.1 GCA_025361865.1 Phragmitibacter sp. | reverse complement strand
CGACGGTGTTGGGTCCATCGACTCGAGTTTGCAGCCGCACTTCGCTCAATAACTCATCAAGATAAGCGACCTTTTTCTCGGCCCCAAGCGTGAAGGGATCGTCCTTGGTGATGATCAGAGCACTGGCCAGATAGCGATACTTTAAGTCCTCATGCAACGGCTCTTTTTCATCCGCGAGTCGATCATTCACGATCTTCGCAAACTGGCTGATGTGCGCCTTTGAGGCCCTGGCTGGCAAGGCAATCAGGTGCTCGCGAATACGTGTCAAAGCCGCACGGTTCATGGCTTTGGAGAGATTCACCTGACCATTGGAACCGATGCCCAACAGGCCATTGAACCAGTTGAGATAGGCCTCCACGGAGTAGTCGGCAGGGTTGAGCTTCGACACCTGTTTCGCATACGCCTCAGCCCCGCGATTGAAATAATCCTGCGCCTGCAGATTCTTCTCCTTGTAACCGCTCATGCGCTTCTGCGGGTCCGTGGAAACGAGTTCCTGGAAGTATTCGAAATCACCCCAATCCATGAGCAGTGTGCCAGCGAGCGTCAAGGCGCGCGAGACATCGCCATGACCCGCCAGCCAGCCATTAATCAGTTGCAAAGCGGTGCCATAGCCTGTGCGAACCATCTCCAGCGTCTGCGTTTCATCACGCCGGGTGAGGCCTGCTTTCTGCACATCCATCTTCCGCCAGCGCTCGCCGAGGTTGTCATTCATGCGCGAGACGATGAGGAAGAAGAGCGGTTCATCCATCTTATCCATCGGGCCGAAAACCTTCTCGATATGGCTCGTGCGATAGGTCTCCGCATTGCTGTAAGCGAGATCAAAAGCCGCGACCACTTTGCTGTAATCCTTGGGGGCCAGTCCGGCATTCCGAAACAGGGCCATCATGCGCGAGAGGCTCTCAATGTTCTTCTCCATCATGAGCGGCGTGACAGGAATCCGCGCGTCATCTGGCAGGCCGAACTTTCTGCGCAAAGGCTCGGGAATCTGAGGATTGTGCGACTTCGCCCAAACCGTGAGGAAGTCCTCTGCCAGCGCCGCGCCAGTGCCTGGGCTGCGTTTGCCGATCTCAACAATACGCTCTGCGGCTTGATCAAAATTTGCACCCGAAAGAATGAGCCGTGACATGGCCACATCCAAGCGGTCACGCGCACTGGCGGGCAGCGCGGCAGCCCACTTACCTGAGGGCGCAGCGGGCAGAAGGTCTTCTGGAAGCACGAACCTCTGAGGATTCTGAGCGGCCTTTTGAGTGAAGGTGTTCTCGGCTTCACCGGCCCAATAATCCGCCATCAACTCGAAGATCTGCGCCCAAGGTTGCTCGCCCGGCTTCACCAGTTCGCTGAGCAGATTCGCGACGTTAGCTTGAGCCGCAGCATTCTCCGTCCGGGTGGCGATGTCGTTGTTGCGCTCGCTCTGAACCTTCCGTTCGAGAGCGCCGAGAAGATGGACAGCTCCATCGGGATTGCTCTTCACCAACTCCGTCAAAACGGGTGCCAGCGTGGTCTGCGGAACCTGCGTGATGACCTTGGCGATGGCCTGAGTCGCCTTGGTTTTCTCCCACGCATTGGACTTGGCGGTGCTGGGATTGAGCACGGCCTGAATATTTTCATCCCAGATCTTTTGCACCTGTCCCCGCTGCGTGGATTCACGCTCGCTCTGCGTGGCCACAAAGGCGGTCAGCTCATTGCGCAAACCTTCGTCCTGGATTTTTTCCAGTTGGTCCATCGGCGGCAAATAGATGCGAGCCAGATCTTTGAACCCGCCTGCAATAAGGACGCGCGCGGTGATCAGACGTTTGGCCGGATCATTGCCGCCGAGTTGATCAGTGCCTTTCTTCAAACGATCCACCAACCAGAAACTCTCATTGATCGGAACGGCGACACCCAGCAACTGACCGAGCCTCCGCAGATTGTCTCCGCTCAGTTCGCCGGGCACGGCATCGGCCAGACCCAGCACGTCTTCGAGATGGATATTGGGCTTCTGCCTCTCGGTGAGATCGGCGAGCATCTTATCATAAATCTTCCGAGCCAGATCAGGAGGCATCTGCTTGAGTTCTTCACGAACGCTGGTCCAGTCGCCTGTGAGGAAGCGGAGCAGAAAGCGATCATTCGCTGCTAGTGTCGCCGGGTCTGCGGTGCCCACGCGTTCAAGGCTGTGAAGAAGCTCGCTCGGTTCACGCGTGAACTTTTGATTCAAGATGGATTCGAGCTGCTTGATGACCTTGGGATCAGGCGGCCCGGATTGCGGTAGAGGCGCGGGTTGTTGCGCTTGAGCGAACGAGAACAAAGCGGAGACAAGCGCGATGCAGAGCAGCGTGGAAGGGTGTCGAAGGAACTGAAATTTCATGGGACGAGGAATCAAAAAAGATGAGATCAGGTTTGGCGATCAGGACCCCGGAGTGGTCAGTTTCTCAAACTCCTGAAACCCTGCGCGACCGTCTCCACCGGGCTTGAGAGGCGGGCCGGGCGGGCCTTTGAACAGGGCGGCGGCAGCGGCTTTCCCCTTTCCTGTCGGAGGTCCAGCCGCGCCTTCTTTAATCTGAAGCGCGGCTTCAAGATTACGCTGCTTCGGCGCATTGATGCCCTGAACTCCCTGCACAGCGCGGATGCTGCTGATGGCATTGCCAGCGGGTGGCGGCGGGATGGGTTGGACAGCGGCGGGAGGTGGCGTCTTGATGCCGTCCACTTTGTTCGCGGTTTGGGCCGCCGTTCCCGCAGGCGGTGGAGGCGGAACGGGCAGCACTCCATCGGGAGCCGGTGGCTTCACGCCTTGAGCGGTGTTTGGCGCAGCGGCATTCGCCGTCGGTGGCGCTATCTTTTTGATACTCTCGACCGCGTCTTGTTTGACTCCTTTAATGCCTTCGATGGCAGCCGCGTTGACGTTGGGAGGTTCCACTTTCTTGACGCTCTCCACCGCATCCTGTTTCACGCCCTTCACGCCATCAATGGTCGCGGTGGGCGCTGGCTTCTCTACTACTGGCGGCGGCGATCCTGCCCGCGGGCTGCTCGCCCATTTCGGCGCGTCTCGTCGAGAAAAAGAAGAAGGAGTATCGCGCCGCGGCGCAGTTGCAGGAGAAGAA
>JANYJH010000280.1 GCA_025361865.1 Phragmitibacter sp. | reverse complement strand
CTGGTGCGGCGGCGGCTGGATCTTGAGGAAGAATCGAGGCAACGCGGCGCATGGTTTTGCCATACTCATCTTCAGCATCTTCGATGGATGCTAGCGCGTGATCGAGCTCTGCATCCAGATTGGCCCGCTGCCAGCCTTCGGGTTGCAGTGAGCGGAGAATATCAATGTGGCGATCAAAGGAATTCTTCGCCGTGCTGATCTCCTCAATGGCCTTGTGGGCGTTGTAGAGCTCTCGTTCGAGCTTGACGAGGGCGCGGGAAAAACGCTCGCCCATCTCGCGACGTCCACTGGTGAAACGCTCTTCTTTTTGCCTGCGCTGTTCGAGATGATTGGCTTCGCGCTCTTTCTGTTCCAGGGTGTGCCGAAGATGGAGCAGTTCTTCCTGCTTTTTCTTCAAGTCGGTGGGACTATGACCATCGGATTCTACGGAAGAGTCACTGCCGAAGGGGCTTGGTCGGCTGTTGTAAGACGAAGAGAGGTCGTCAGATTCTTCAAAGCGGAGGACACTAGTATCCTCTTCAAACACAGGATTGGCGGTGGTTGTCCGGGACATGGGGAAAGGCGGGGGTTGTGAAGATCCGCCTCTCTTAGTATTACAGATAACCTAAATATGCCAGTTCTTTTATTCTTTTTTTGGCTATTACGTAAGGTAATACTCCGAATATCAGGGTCAGTAGAAAAATACCGCCCAGACAGAGATACTCGAATTGAATGATTTTGTCATCGGGGAGCCCATTGGAGGTCGTGCGCTCCATCACCGCAGGAATGACGAGGATGAAAATACTGCCTACGATATAAAGAAAACTGAGAACTAGGCAAAGCGTGCCGCCGAAGCCGGAGACGATTTTTGCCGGGTTACTCTCTCTGAAGTTGGGCAAGAGGGCACCTAGCCCCAAGGCTAAGGAGGTGAGTCCAAAGCTCATGATGAGCATGGCGACAATAAAGAAACTCATTCGATGCAAAGGCAAGCTAAGGCTGAAGCTGGAGATCGTAACCAAGAGGGCGGTCAGAGGAGCGCTGGTGGTAAGATTAAGCACGAGCTTCTGGCGCAGCACGGTCGTGAGAGAGAAAGGGGCCAGCCCAAGAATCCATAGTCGCTGTCCCTCAAGACTGAACTGCGGGAAAATGAAGCGCGTGGTGAGTGTGGAGGTGGCCAGACAGCATACGGTGAGATTGAGATAGCTCACGATGGCGCTCCAGAGGGGATCAGCGGTGTTATAGCCCAGGTTCCGCAGATTCCAGGTGTAGAGGAAGAGCAGGCTGAAGATGATGGCGCACTGCCCCCACTGCATGGGCTCACGAAGGAAGGTTCTGATGTCTTTGGAGACTAAGGCTTGCGTGTGCCGCCTCATCAAAAACGGTGCGATGGTTCTTTCCCATAGGGACTCGGTGTCCGCGAGTGTGGTTTCTTTTTTCGCTCTCGCAGATCGTTCTTCATTTCGATTCAAATGTCTGTTCCATGCGGGATAGAAGAGTTTTTTCGTAATGCCAAGAGTGATCAACCAACTTACCATCGCGTAACTGAGCAGCATGAGGGAAAAGAACCAGGCTTCCCCGCGTGCTTGGTGGGCGGCAGAGATAGCGGCTTGAGCGACCCAAGTGCTCGGCAACAACGGATGGGTGCAGATTTGAGTATGGCCCAGAATTTGTCGCACGTTGGCCGCCACATCTGAGGAGGCTAGGTGGGTGACTTGAGCGTCTTTGAGTTGGAAGGTGATCAAAGCCACCAAAGTGATGGCAGCGGCTGCCGCTATTTTGAGCCACCAGGGCCGATAGAAACAGACCAGCACCATGAGAAGCCATGTGCTGACGTTGGCGGCAACGGCAATGAGACAAATGATCGCAGGTAAGCTGTGTAGATAAAACGCTGGACCTGCATGGAAGGCACCGCCAAAAGCCGCTAAAATAGGAGTGCTCAAAAGAATCAACCCCCAACTGGAAAGAGCTAGACCCTCAATGGTTCGCCAGACAGCCAGACTCTCGTGGGGCACTGGTAAAGTAAGCAGCCAGCTAGTTTGCTGCCTGCGAAACAGCCCGATACCTGTGATCGTGACATTTGAAAGCACTAGCATCACGAAGAAAAAGAAGAAGAGCAGATAGAGCATTCGCTCAATTAATACCACCCCGATGAGGGGGAGTTTCTGCACATATTCCAAGCCAGCACTGACCAGTAAATAAGCCGTCACGGCATACAGAATAAGGAAAGCAAAGATGATGGACGTGGCGAATTGCTTCTCAAAAAAAGCCAGCCGCAACTGATTCAGAAGTGAACTCGTGTGTGCCGAGGTTAGTGATCGAATGGCTTGGAAATTATTCATTTTGGTAGTGGTCGCCAGTGTCGCGAGCCCGCTTGTGGTAAGTTGCAGAGCATAATGTATTTCCCATGCCCTGAGCGGAATTGCTTGATTTTATAACTGTTTCCAGCAAAAAATGAGCGCCGAATAATAATACATGTCATATACGGTCCCGTTCTTATCCTCCCTAAACTAAAAACTATGTTACAAAGCTTAATTCAACTCAAATTTGTCGCAATGGCTGCGGCACTTGGTCTCAATACGGAAGACTGGAAAAATCCAAGTCCCGAAATGACCAAGCAGGTTCAGACATTGCAGGATTCGATGAAAAACATCGGCTCAGGTAAGGCCGATGAAGTTCAAGCCAAAATCGGTGAGACCATCAAAGGCATTAAGGAACTGGCTGACAAAGGCGACAAAGACGCTCAGTTCGCCATCGCCTTGTTCTCCCAGAACCAACAAAACGGAATGCCTCAAGCTCTTGAATATTACAAGAAGGCTTCGGATCAGGGCCAACTTCAAGCTACGAACAACCTCGGATTCATTATCGCCGCAGGTGCTCAAGGTGACGAAGCTAAGCAGAAAGAAGGCGTAGCGCTCATCAGCAAAGCTGCAGAGGCTGGCAATAACCCAGCACGCCGCAACATGGCTCAGTTCTACCTCGGTGGACTCGGTGGTGTGAAGAAGGATGTGGCTACAGCCCAGAAACTCCTTGAAACGGCAGCCGCAGAAAAAGACAGCCAAGCTGCTTACGACCTCAGCCAGTTCTATCTTGGCTCCGGCGCGACGGATGAAGAGAAAGCCTACGACTGGCTTGTAAAAGCTGCTGATCAAGGCAATGCGTCCGGCCTGGACACCTTGGGCTCTCTGCTCTTTAACGGTGGTTCAATCGGCAAGAAGAAAGTTGCTGCTGATCCTGCGGCTGCTCTTGATAAGTTCAACAAACTTGCTGAACAGAAAAACCCAGTTGGTCTTCGTAAGTTGGCTGGCGTTTATGAAGCAGGTCTTGCTGGCGTGAAGCCAGATTTCAAGAAGGCTTTGGAATATTACAGCGCAGCGGCCCAAGGCAACGATGCTCTGGCCCTCTTCCGTCTTGCTTCTTTCAATGACACGGGTGTGAAGCTCGATTCTAAGAGCGACGTAGTGGATGTTCCTCGTAATGACGCTGCGGCCCTCAGCCTCTACCGTCTCGCTGCGCAGAATAAGCTGCCAATCGCCAACTACAATGTTGGTGTCTTCTATGAGCAAGGCCGCACAGTTGACCGTGACTTGGCTAAGGCATTTGGCTTCTTCCAAGAGGCTGCTCAAGCGGGCGTTGCTCTGGCAATGCAAAAAGTAGGTCTCTACTACTCCAATGGCGCAGGAACCGTTAAAGACCCAGTGGCCGCCGCTGGTTGGTTCGCCCGTTCCGCTGCTGCTGGCCTTCCCGAAGGTCACTTCTACTACGGTATGGTGACCGAAGCTGGCCTCGTGGACAAGGAAAGCCCTTTCCTTGCCGCAGCCAACTCCTATAAGAATGCTTATAGAAGCGCCGCTGCCATGAGTTCACAAGCCCTTGAAACAGGTGCTGACCATGCCGCCAGTGATGCTCTTCTCATGCAGTCCCTTATTCGCATCGGCAATCTCTATGCGAAGGGTGTGATTGCACCTAAGGATAACGTAGCTCAGCCCGACCTTCAGAATGCTTATGTTTACTTCCAGCAAGCGCTCGAAGTCGATCCTAAGAACGAAGGTTTGAACAAGCTCCGCGACGAAGTCAAAGGCAAGCTCTCCCCGGTGCAAATTAAGGATGCTGAGACGACCATCGCAGCGATGAAGAAGTCTTTGGAAGACGAAATCACCAAGGCAAAAGCAGCCGCTAAGGCTGGTGCTAACGGAGCCGCTGCTCCAGTTGCAACGCCAGTAGAGGCCGCTCCTGCCACTGCTCCAGCGAAGACTCCTACCAAGAAGAAATAAGTAATCTGAGAACAACGGTTTGCATTGCAAACAACCAGAGCCCGCACTGAGAAATCAGTGCGGGTTTTTTATGGGAAGCTGTCAGAAATCTCTTGTCTGAACTCGCATTCTCATTACCTTCACCTCCTCCGAAATGGAAACGGGGTTTTAGCTCAGTTGGTAGAGCGCCTGCATGGCATGCAGGAGGTCAGCGGTTCGAACCCGCTAAGCTCCACCACTTCAGATACGAAGTGGACCCGGAATCAGCGCCACTCGTGTCTTGGATACCTGCCTTTGAGTTGAGTCCGCACTGCTGTGTAGCTGTTCTTCCAAAAGCTACCCAGATCGCCCGTCACCTGCACTGGACGTTGATTCGGGGCCAGTATCTCTACCGACACCGGAATCTTACCGCCTGCAACGCGCGGATTTTCATTCGTATCGTAGAGCTGTTGCAGGATCACAGAGATCTTCGGTGGCGCATTCTTAGTGTATTCGACACGAACCATCTTCCCGTTCGCGAGTTTTACCCGTTCAGGCGCGAAGCGCTCCAATACGTCACGCTGCGAGGCGGAGAGCCACGCATTCAAGGCCCCATCAGGCGTGCGTTCTTTGATCTGTCGGTAGGCTGTTGCTCCGAGGCATATCTGCTCAATGATCAATCTCCGATCCTCATCGCCAATGCTCGGCATCTCCAGTTCGGGCATCCATTCCGATAGGCAATTCAAGCGCGCGATCCACTGTTCTGTGCGCTCTGTCCAGGTTGGAAGTTCCAGCCTTCCCGAGATAATTTCTTCAGCCAGCAGCGATGCGGCCAAGCCTGCGTTGGGCTCCCCCTTCTCCCGACTTTGCAGCACTAAGTCCCGGAAACGCAGCTCTTCACGATTCATCACGCGTTTGTTGGGCGAATCATAAATGGCAAACTGACCACTGCTTAAATCATCAGGAAATAACTCACGCAGCCAGTCCTGCTCGACTCGGGTCACCAGATTCAGCTTCACTTGCAAAGCCTTGCCTTGAATCTCCGCAATCTCAGCGGCCACTAGCATCGTTGGCGGCTTAATAGGCACGTCTTTCTCCAGATGTCCGCGATACCCAGCGGCGAGTGTGTAAACGCGCGATCCTGCACCCGTTTCTACGCCTAGATGATCTGAGAACGCGGAGAGCAGCGACTTTGCCAAGGCTTCAGCAGTTGAGATGGAATCGGCGATCTTTGAGGCTTGATGCTCATCCATCAGGCCCTGTCGTTTACACAAACCCAGCACCTGCTCATAGCTCCTCATGGCCTCGAATGAAGCTCTTCCGTGAATGCCAAACGGAGCGCATGAAGTCGGATCAAAGTTCAGCGATTCGGCTTTGTCGAAGGCTCGCATGAGTGATTGAAACTCGCTGATGTCATCCTTGTGAAAGAACTCTTCCTGTCTTC
>JANYJH010000279.1 GCA_025361865.1 Phragmitibacter sp. | reverse complement strand
CCTAAACACTTGGCTATGGCATGAGCCGACGGATGGGGGATCCATTGACGCTGCCATTTAAGTCGAATACTTTTTACTCAACGCGGCTCTTTCAGGCAAGGGAAAATCCTGTAAGGAAATACCTGACGTTATTCCAGTGTTTATCACAGAGCCAGTAAACTCGAATTGCTGTGGCCAATGATGCCTCAGCCGCCCTCTCGTTGGGGAAACTACCGTGCCATTTTGAGGGAGGCACCCGTCTTGTGGATAATGGGGCGTGTGGTTGGATGCAGGGAAGACATCAAGCCCGTCTCCAACCATGAGTTTTGTCGTTTCAGCACCAGCAAGGCAGTCCCCCATTCACGGCAGCAACCGTGGATGTGATTTCCAAGGCGGCAAAACCTCGACCGACGACGCCTTGCCCACCTTTCAGCTCTCGGTAGCACCGTCCGCGTCAGCGGCTGAAGTTTCAGAGCCTCTTCAAACCCATCCCACCCGCCGGATGCCTTTTTCAGCTCTCCGAAAGTTCTGCCGCCATGGCGTCCGCCCCTCAGGAATTTCCCCGCAAGCGGACGAGGCGGCGGCTGAACTCACAGACTCTCCTAAAGCACGAGCCACACAGCGGGCACCCTTCTTGAATCTCCCCCATCACGCACGACGCGCCTTTTTGGCCCTCTAAGAAAAACTGATTCCTGCTCCCCCTTCACCCTCACTTACCATGGCCAGTAACGCACTCCCCGATTCCCAAGGCAAACTCTGGTCCCTGGCCGCCGACATGAGCGACGGCCTCAAGAAACACGGTGACACCATTGGCATCGTCCAGAACACCCAGGTTAAACTCGATGCCGACCTCAAGCTCGCCAAGGACAACCAGCGCGCCTTCGGTAACGCGGGTGACAACGAATCAGACGCCACGACCACGCGCAACACAGCCAGCTCAAACGCCAAAGCCGCCATCGCCCTCACCAAGCGCATGTTGGGAGACGTGCCCGCCGCCATGAGGACCATCTGGCCCCCCGGCACCACAGAAATACCTGATACGGTCCCACTCCGCATCGCGCTCTTAGAGAAAGCCGCCGACTACCTGAAGGACAATAAGGAACAGGAAGTCGCCGCCAAAAACTTCACCGAAGAGCAACTTCGCTCCGCCTTCGGTGCTCTGCAGAGCGCTCGCAGCGCTCTCAATCAGGCCGTCTCTGAACGCATCAGTGCCCGAACCGAACGTGACACAGCCGAAAAGGCCCTCCGCAGCCGAATGAGCGGCCTCATTGAGGAACTCGCCCGCCTGCTTCCCCATGATGACGACCGCTGGTATGCCTTCGGCCTCGTCCCACCCGATGGCATTGAGCGCCCAGGCATCGCCCCGGACAACGTCCATCTCCGCCTCATCCCCCCCACCACCGCCACCGCCGACTGGAGCAGCACCCCGCGAGCCCATCGCTACCGCGCCTTCTACATGGTCACCGGGCGAGATGCCAACTTCATCACACTCGACCCCACTACCGAAACCACCGCCCTCATCGAAAACCTCCCCGCCGCCGGCACCCTCAAGTTTTACCTCCAAGCCACCAACCCCGCTGGCGACAGCCCGAAGAGCGACGTGGTGGAGGTCATCCTTGGGTAAACCCGAGACCTGCTGCCCACATGTTCAGCACACGAACCCTTCCATGCCTCACCCTGACGTTTGCAGCGCTGGCCCTAATGGTGAGCTGCGCGTCCCCGCTTCCGCCTATACCGCGCCCGCCGATGACTGCGATTCATGCCAAGATGGGAGTCCCTTTTCAGATCGCCGCTTGGCAGCCGTGGAATGACACGGGCATCATCCTGAAGAAGGGCCAATCCTACAAGATCACCAGCAAGATTCCCGAAGGTGGAGTATACAAGGACAGCACGATCAAGTGCACGCCAGATGGTCCCACAGGGTGCATTGGTTGGTTGTTCGACTTGGCGGGCCGAGATGCCACTGGTAATGGTTGGGTGTCCCGCCGGATCGCCCGCTATGCTGAGCAAAAACTTGGAGAGGGAAAGATTCATCGGCTTCGCATCCTCCGGGATCGTGAAAAAACTCGCGCGAGTTTCCTGACGCTGATCGCAGCCATCGGTCACAACGACAGTGAGGGGAATGTGCATGTCGTCGGCGGATGTCGCACAATCATTCCGCGTGCGAGTGGGGAACTGGTGCTGTTCTCCAACGACTGGCCCGGAGGCCCAGGCTTGGAAGGTGAAAGTCGGTTCATCGGGTCAAGGACTTACGCGAACAATCAGGGCACTCTTGAAATCAAGTTGAGTGAATGCGTTACAACCAATAAATCCACACAGCTTTGAATTATGGAGAAGGCAAAACTACTATATGTTATCGGCATTTGGGCCACCTCGGCGGCATTGTGCGCCTGTGCCAGCCGTATGAGCACGCGGTCATCATTGGGTCGTCACCCAGAATATGATCAAGCAAATTCTGCATTCGGGGAAAACGAAATTTATGACGCTAAAATTTCTAAACCTCTGGACAAGGGCAAGCGGACCTACGTCCTCCTCCAAGTGGATGGAGGCGGCATCATGGGCATCACCCCTGCAACTGTGCTCGCGTGTCTTGAGAAGGAAATGATCGCGAAACGTCCGGGCTTCAGAGACAAGCATTTAAAGGACATCCTCTCTGTCTGTTCAGGCACAAGCACCGGAGCCATCATCACCGGTATGGTGTCTGCGAATGTGTCGGCCTCAGACATCGCCAGCTTTTATACTGACCAGGGCGTTAAGCTTTTCCGGGATGCCGCCTACCCAATACCCATTTTCCCCTTGTTCCATCCGAAGTTTGACCGCGCAAAATTCCAGGATAAGCTGTTTGGAGTGCTGGATGAGCAGCATCCCAAGAAAGCTAAGACGGATCATGAGTTCAAACTCTCCGACTTGGACAAGCAGAAGGGCGGAGCACCGCTGCTCATCATCCCTGCGTATGATCTGCGCAGCAAGCGAACGCACTTTCTCCGCAGCCGCCGCGGGAAGGACCAGCCGCTGCAGCCAGCATATGACATGGGACTGGTTGACGCTATCTCGTGCTCGGCGCTGAATGCCGCGTTGTATTTTGGCAAGGTGGAGGCACCGAACAACAGATGGGAATACGTGACGGCAGAGGGCACGCGCTCAGAGTTTACAGGCGCAGTTTATAACGACGGTGGGCAGGGGACGCAGAACAATACACTAGGGCTGGTCATGCTAGAGGCGCTTAGTCGGGGCTGGGGAATGCAGGATGACGAACAAGTGGTCATCATCTCTTTGGGATGTGGGGACGATTTTCCGAACAACTCCTATGCTTCCACCCGTCGTCTGAGGGGGGCGGCACAGATCTGGCGTTACGTGTTCAAGGGAGAGGCCAAAGAAGAGGCTGCGTTGTTACAATGGCGGGGTGCCCGCCAGCTTGAGGCTTACAACAAGAACTACAAGCTTTTCCGGTTCAACTTCACTCCGAAGACGGCCACCCCCTTCAGCATCAATAGCGCCCAAGAGAAGGAACTGAAAGATCAGGCGGACAAAATCTGCCGACGCAATGATTTCAACTCCCTTGTGGCGGGTCTTTGCGACCCAGCGGTTCGTCTGGTGGGACCCATTCAAGAGAAGGATCACGGGGCCGTGCGCCCCCAGCGTCCCGCGCTCCAGCAACTCTTGGCTCCGAGAGGGCTGTAGTCGTTTAACAGCCTTCATTAGCCATCTGAACTAAGCCATCATTCAATACCACCATGACAAGCATCCTTCGCATCCTCCTCGGCGCCTTCTACTTCGTCGCCATCATCCTACTTTGCGCAGGGGGCACTTGGATCGTCCATCGGCTCGCGCATCAGCCTAGCGCAGTGTTCGCCATGTGCTGGAAACCAGCGCTGGCCTTGGGTGTCGTGGCACTGGCTCTTCTGTGCAATAGCACGAGCGTCGGCAAGCCCACCCGCTTTATAAGTGAGGAGGTCAGAATAAGGCTGCATGAGTCAGACGGCAGGGGACACCCGCAGAACAAGACGGGCATAAAGACTCCAAGCTCGTTGAATCCTGCTAACAGCAGTTACATCGAAAGCAAGAGCAGCGCGAAGAATGGCAGCATCTACAGTTGCTCGTTCGTGGAGTTCGATGGCAAAGGTGATTATCTGGACTTCGACCAGCACAGCGCGGCCTGGCAGAAGGTCAGGGAGTTGGCGTCCGAAAAGGAGCGGTTGCTTTTGGTTATCTACTGCCACGGCTGGAAGAACAACTCTCAGTCTGGAGATGTAGTCGCTTTTAACAACTTTCTCAGCAGGCTGGCCAGTTCGAACCAAACTCATGGCAAGTTCCGCGTGCATGGAGTGTATCTTGCCTGGCGCGGG
>JANYJH010000263.1 GCA_025361865.1 Phragmitibacter sp. | reverse complement strand
CACGCGCGGTCTGCCAGCGGCGGCGCGGGCAACTTCAAAGACGTTGCGCCCACCATCAAGATTCACGCGCAGGGCATCATCGAAACGTTCCTCACACTCGCCGCTGACCATCGAGGCGAGATGAAAGATGGCCGTGGCCGCATCGCTGCCGATGGCGCTGAACACGGTGTCGCGAATGCTGATGTCGCCTTGAAACTGGAACACGCGCGCATCGTTCGCTGGCTGGTGGAAGTAGGCATCGAGCAACACGATGCGCTCGATCTTTTCGGGCGCACCTGACGGCCCCGTGAGTTCCCCGAGTTGGAGGAGCTTTTGACAGAGTTGTGAGCCGAGAAATCCTCCGCCGCCGGTGATGATGACTTTCATGCGTGTATTAGGGATCGTGGTTTGCAAAGCGCATTCACCTGTTGTGCAATGCGCCCACGAACATGGACAAGACACTCTCAGGACACAAGATCGGATTCGTCGGACTCGGCAATATGGGCGGCCCGATGGCGCGGCATTTGCATGATGCAGACGCGGAGATCGTTGTTTGGAATCGAAGCAATGCGGCGGCTGAGACGGCGGTGGCATACGGGATGAAACGGGCCGCGACTCTGCCTGAACTTGCGCGTGAAATTGGCGGCGGCATTATTTGCATCAACCTCACGATGACGGACGTGGTGGAGAAGATCGTCTTCGGTGAAAATGGCCTCATCACAGGACTTAGCCCGGAGGCCCTGATCATCGACCTCGGCACAACGGGAGTGCCTGCGACGAAGGAGTTCGCCAAACGCATTTCATGGGTGGATTCACCCGTGTCCGGCGGACAAGTCGGAGCCGAAGCGGCCAGCCTCACCATCATGGCGGGCGGCACGGAAGAAGCCTTCCAACGAGCACTACCGATTCTGCAAACGCTGGGCAAGAACGTGACGCATCTTGGCGCGAGTGGTTCCGGTCAGGTCACGAAGCTGGCGAATCAACTCATCGTCGCGCAGACTATCGACGCAGTGGCGCAGGCATTACGACTCGCAGAACTGGCGGGCCTGGATTCCGCATTGGTTCGGAAGGCTCTGCTGGGTGGCTTCGCAGAAAGCCGCATCCTAGATCTGCACGGCGACCGCATGGTGCGGCGCGACTTCGCTCCCGGTGGACGCTCTACGCTGCAGCTTAAGGATGTGCGTTTGATCTGCGAGCTCGCGGAATCGCTCGGTTTTGCCTCCCCCACCCTGAGCAACTGCCGCGACCAGTGGGAGACCTTTGTGCACGAGAAAGGTTACGGTGATCTGGATCACTCGGGGCTGTTCCGGCTCTATGAAGGGGCTTAGGTATTGACTCCCAGCTCTTAAATATTTACTTATTCTAAAGAAACTTCTAGAAATCATATCTCTTTGGCATTAATTCTCTTATAGAGATATTCTTCTGGAAACTCTGCCTACCTTTTTCTAGTAGCTTCATTTAAATCCAGTTCCTTATAGCCTTTCCCCCGAGGCGAGCACGCACGAGCCCCATCTCAGCCGAATGAGCCCGCCCCTTGCAGCCGCCCCCCTATCTTTTAGCCAAGACGGCTATCCCTCACGTCCCCATCCGCGCACGGTGGGCTGGTTCGGAACCACGGCGGTGGCGATGGGTGGAATCAATCAAAGCCTCTTCCTGATCGGAGCGCTCTTCATCGGACAAGACGCCATCCCCGGCCAGGGGAGCGCGGCGGTTCTTCTGCTGGCGGTCGGTTTGATTCTGAGCTGGATGGCGACGCCCGGTTGGACGGAACTGATTCTGATGTATCCAAATCGCGTCGGGGGGATCGCCGCCACTTGCGCGGAGGCTTTCCGTCCTTACAGCCCGGTCTTGGCGAATCTGACGGGTGTTTGTTATTGGTGGGGCTGGGTGCCGACCTGCGGGCTGACGGCCCTGCTCTCGGCCTCGGCGATCCATCAGTGGTATCTGCCGTGGCTACCGGTGCCAGTGCTGGCTTGCGGCATCGTGCTGGGCTTCACCGTGATCAATCTCTGCGGCGTGAAGTGGGTCATGCGCTTCGCGATGCCCATCGCCACCGCTTCCGCGTTGCTGGCGTTTCTCTCGGCGGTGATCCCGATTTTCAGCGGTGAGGTCAACTGGCAGCAAGCCTTTACCTTTCACCTCACGGTGCCCTTCTCCGGTTTCTTTGGCCAAGTGACGAGCGTCATGGCGGGGCTCTATCTGGTGGGCTTCGCGGCTCCGGCCTTTGAACAAGCTGCCTGCCATGTGGGCGAGACCATTGATCCGAACAAGAATGTGCCACGGGCCATGTTCGTGAGCGCGGCGCTCGCTTCGCTTTATTTCATGGTGCTGCCGGTCGTGTGGCTCGGAACCTTGGGGCCTGAACCGTTAGGCAAAGAGCTGGCGCTGGAGCTGGGGCCGACGTTTGCGCCGTTGCTCGGAGGAGCTGCGAAAGCTGCGGCCATCTGGTTCATGATTCTCAATATGTTTCACGGCACGCTGGCTCCGCTGGCAGGCGCGGCGAGGACACTGGCGCAACTCGCGGAGGATGGCTTGTTGCCGGAGTTCATGGCCTTACGGAACAAAGAAGACGCGCCGTGGGTGACGACGCTCATCACCGCGTTCATGGCCATCGCCTTTCTCCTGAATGGCGACCCCATCTGGCTGATCGCAGCGGCGAATCTCACTTACTTGATCGGCATCTCCTTACCGAACGTGGCCGTGTGGCTCCTGCGGAATGATCAACCACTCATGGAACGGCCCTATCAGGCTCCGTGGGGCACGATCACTCTAGGGCTCATCGCAGCTTCAGCCTGGCTCTTGACGGCGATTCTCGGCTTTCAGCAGTTTGGCCTTCCGACGGTGATGATCGGCATTGCGTTCGCCTACTCTGGAGCAGCGCTTTACGCTTGGCGGAAGTGGGTGGATCGGCGCAAAGCAGGGCTAAGGGGGATAGCCTATTCACTGCATATTAAGCTGACTGGGGCCATGCTGCTGGTGCTCGTTTTGGATGGAGCAGGTTATCTGCTGGCCGTGGAAAATGCCACCGATGCCAACCCCTCCCTCATCACGGCGCTGGAGGACATCTTCGTGGCCGTGGCACTGCTGACGATCAGCGTGGGCCTGATTCTGCCGGGGATGATCGCGCATTCCGCCGTCGAAGTCTCCCTAGCTGCGGAGAAGCTGGTGAAAGGCACATTGGCGGATTTCACGCGGGCCATGCGGGCGCTGGCCGCAGGTGATCTGGCTGCCGCCAATGCGCGCATTGATCTCACTCCCGTTCGCGTGAATTCCAAGGACGAAGTCGGCGAGATGGCGATGAACTTTAACCGGTTGCAGGAAGAGATCGGGCGCGCGGCCATCGGGCTGCAAGGAGCGCGTGAAGGGCTCTCAGAAGCGCGCAATGAACTTACCGAGATCAATGGCCGCCTGCGGGTGGAACTCGCGGAAAGGAGACAGGCGGAAGAAGCCCTACGACGGCTGCGGGATCAGCACGCCATGATCCTGAACTCCATCAATGAAGGCGTCCACGGCATTGATCGAGAGGGACAGATCATCTTTGAGAACCCAGCGGCGCTGAAGATGCTGGGCTACGAAAACTCCGAGTTGATCGGTAGCCCGCGCTGACCATCCATCGTGAGAAAGGCAACGCGACGCCCCATACCACGGGTGAATCCCCCATCCTAGCCACCCTGCGGGACGGGATCATCCGCCATGCGGATGGGGAGGTGTTTTGGCGTAAGGATGGCCATCATTTCCCCGTTGATTACACTACCACACCGGTGCGGGATGAGAACGGTCAGATCATCGGCACCACGGTCGTGTTCATGGACATCACTGAACGCAAACAGGCGGAAATAGAGATTGAACGCGTGAACCGACAACTGCTAGAGACTTCCCGAAAAGCCGGTATGGCAGAGGTCGCCACTAGCGTTCTGCATAACGTCGGAAACGTGCTCAACAGTGTCAATGTCTCCTGCACCGTCATTTCGGATACGGTCCGCAGATCCCGCGTCAAAAACGTCCGCAAGACGGCGGACTTATTAAAGGAACATACCGAGGATCTTGCCCATTTCTTCACCTCGAATCCGACCGGAAAACAACTCCCAGACTTCATCCATAAGCTGGCGGAACGACTGCATGAAGAGCAGACCTTCATCCTCCATGAAATCCATTCACTGAGTCAGAACATCGAACACATCAAGGGAATCGTCTCCATTCAACAGAGTCATGCCAGCGGAAGCGGTGAACTGGAAACGCTGCCTATCAAGGACCTCGTCGAGATCGCCTTGCGGATGAATTCCGAACGCTTGGTCCGCCATCAGGTGGAGATCGTGCGTGACTTCGCTGAAGTGCCGCCGCTTGCGCTCGAAAAGCACAACGTGCTGCAAATCTTGGTCAATCTGGTGCGCAATGCCAAGCAAGCTGTCGCCGAAAGCGGGCGCGCGGATAAACGGATCAACCTACG
>JANYJH010000255.1 GCA_025361865.1 Phragmitibacter sp. | reverse complement strand
GCCACCAGCCCGACTTATGCTGCCCGGCACCAGCTTCATCCCTGAAAATCAAAGCAACCCACCCAGATCAAAAGCCCTAAAGCGACAGCCACGTTAGCCGACTTCAGGATAACCAAGGTATCCTTAAGTCTATTTTCTAATTCAGGATCATTTGGCAACATACCCTTCACCAAGGTTCCGGCCCGAAGCAGCAGCAACGGCCCTGCAAGAAAGAGTTGGCTCAAGTAATAGGCAGGACCAGTCAGTTTACGTGCATAGTAATCAGCAACTACAGCACTCGCCGAATTCTCACCCAAATCGTGAAACAAAGCGGATTCATGGTAGCCGTAAAATCCGCCTCCTGTTCGCCAAGTGCGGTAGCCACTAACCGAGATCAGAACAAGGCAGAGATAAGCAATGAGTTTTGCCGTTTGTGGTGACCAAGCACTGTGAAAGTTCCAAGCAACGAATGCAGACATGTAACGAAAGAACAAGTATGCCAGATAGAATGAGATAAGACCACCGACGAGCGCTAACAAGGCTCGAACGATCTGTATAAAATTGTAACGAGCAATCATTCGTCAGAAAAATACGAGCCTATTCTGACTGGAGTTATGCAGCAGTTAGCACGTCAGGCAATCCGTTCCTTTTACCCAGTCAACATTCTAAGCCCAGAATGCTGACTACTCGTTACTGACTACTCGCTCCCGCTTTAGCCACTTTAATACCGCATAAACCACCATCGTCCCCGCAAACCACCAAGGCCACCAGGTCAGGGCCACAGCGAAGACTTTCGAGTCTTCGTTCTTCTGACCGAGCTGACCGGACAGGAACGCTGTTTGCCAGCCGAAGAGCAGCGTCAGCGTGCCATAAGCGAGGTTCATGGAGAGGCTCTTAAAGCTCAAGACCGTGGCCCGATGCGCGGAGTCCGTGATCTCGTTCAAGTAATGCGAAAGGAAGAATTGGAAGAACCGCATGGAGAGCAGCAGAGGGATTAACATGGCCACGCCCGGCCAGCCTTTGATCGGGTTCGCGAGCACAAGCAGTCCCCAAGCGACCATCACGATGACGAGCCCAAAATTAAACGTCGCGCTGCGTTTCTTCACCAGCCATTCCATCCAACTGCTCGTCAGCAAAGCCAGCACCGAGCCCCCGACGGAGATGATGCCGAAGGACGCTTCCGCGATTTCAATGTAGCGGTAGTAGTTGCTGGCGACGGTATAGAAAAGCCGCACGATGCTGTCCAATAAGAAACCCAGCGTGAGCAGGAGCAAGGCCGCTGGGGTGCTCCAGATCCACCAGCCTGCGCGACGAATGCCACTCAGGCTGGCGCTCAATTTTTCTGCAAAGCCCAACTTCGGCCCTTCATGCTTGGCCTCTTGCAAGGAAAGCGCGACGCCCAGCGCCCCCAGGGCTGTGAGCGCGCACAGATAGATCGGAAACTTCAGCGTCGTCGTTTTGCTCAAGGTGACGCCGAGCAGACGGCTCATGCTATCAGCGTCATAAACGAACGCGCCGATCAAGGAACAGGCGATGAAACCAATGGCCATCCAGCGGCTGAGACGGCCCATGACTTGCGGCCAAACCACGGCGCGCTCCGCCAGCGGTATGGAATCGTAAGCCAGCGCCTCATCCGCCCCGCTCGCAAAAGCCTCCGCCGCACCACTGATGACGCGATTGATCAAGAAGACATAAAACACCCACGGCCCGCCTACGGGAACGCAGGCGAACGCCATCATCTCCACGACCATCAGTGACGCCGCGATGATGACCATGCGCTTGCGCCCGAGAACATCCGCCAGCGCTCCTGCGGGCAAATCCAAGCACACAATGCTGATGGCCCAGGTGACGTTCAACAGCGCGAACTGCGACATGTTCAGCCCGAAATCCAGAAAGAGAATCGTGTAAACGGGATAGTAGAACCGACAGTTGAAGAGCAGTCGGAACCAGATGAAGAGGCGGGCGTTGAGAGGCATGGGCATGGTTGGTAGAGGAGCTTACGAATCGCAAGCCTGTTATGGCAAACCATTGCAATGTTCCGCCAGCCGCGCATCTTCCGCGCTCCATGTCCGACAAGCCGACGCTGATCCTTCACGATACCCTCACCCGCTCACCGCTGCCCGTCACCGCAGCGGATGGCAAAACGCTGCGCTTCTACGGTTGCGGCCCCACGGTGTATGGACCGGCGCACATCGGGAACTTCCGCACGTTCGTGGAGCAGGACGTTTTCCGTCGTGTCGTCGAATTGAGCGGCACGCCGACGCTGCATGTTCGCAATATCACGGACGTTGATGACAAGACGATCCGTGATTCCATCAAGGCGGGGCAGACGCTCACGGAGTTCACGCAGTATTGGACGAAGCGATTCCATGCGGATTGCGATGCGCTGAATCTGCTTCGCCCGCACATCGAGCCGAAGGCCACGGATCACATCCCGCATCAGATCAAAATGATCGCAGACCTCGTGCAGCGCGGTCACGCGTATCAGGCTGCTGATGGCTCTGTTTACTTCCGCGTGGCCTCGTTCGCCGACTATGGAAAACTTTCGCATCTGGAAGACCGGGAGCTTCGTCTAGGTGCGGCTCAAGGCGCGATGGACAGCGATGAATACACGAAGGATGCGCTGGCGGACTTCGCCCTCTGGAAGGCTCACAAGCCGGATGACGGCGAGAACTTCTGGGACAGTCCGTGGGGCAAGGGCCGACCCGGCTGGCATCTGGAATGCAGCGCGATGGCGCTCGAATATCTCGGCACTGAGTTCGATCTCCATAGCGGCGGCATTGATTTGATCTTCCCGCATCACGAAAACGAGATCGCCCAGAGTTGCTGCGCGACGGGCGGCCATTTTGCGCGGCACTGGATGCACATCGCCCATCTCATGGTGGACGGTGGCAAGATGAGCAAGAGCCTCGGCAATCTCTACACGCTCGACGACCTGAAGCATCGTGGCTACAGCGCTATGGAAGTGCGCTACACCCTCATGAGCGGTCACTATCGCGGACCGCTGAACTTCACGCTGCACTCGCTGGATTCGGCACGTCAGGCGATCACAAAGCTGGCGAAATTTGAGAAAAACCTGCGTGAAAAAGCGGGCATGACCACGCCTCCTTCTCATGAGGAACTGATCAAAGGCACCAGCGCGGGAGCCTTTGAAGCCGCGTGGAATGCGCTCCTCAATGATCTGAACGTGCCCGAGGCTCTTGGATGCCTTTTTGGCATCGTGAACAAAACGAAGCTCGCTGATGTGTCGGCGACGGAGGCAAAAGCCGCTTGGCTCGGCCTTCATTTCGTGCTCGACACGATCGGCTTGATCCTGCCTGAGATCAAAGAAGAGACGGTCACCGTGCCTGATGACATCCTCCAACTGGCGGAAGAACGCTGGACCGCAAAGAACGCCAAAGACTGGACCACCGCCGATGAAGTGCGGAAGAAGCTCGATCTGGC
>JANYJH010000227.1 GCA_025361865.1 Phragmitibacter sp. | reverse complement strand
CCGAGGTCTTCGGTGATGCAGCGGCCACCGGTGAGCACGGCGATGTCTTCGAGCATGGCCTTGCGGCGGTCGCCGAAGCCAGGCGCTTTGACGGCGCAGATGTTCAAGGTGCCACGCAGGCGGTTGACGACGAGGGTGGCGAGGGCTTCACCTTCCACGTCTTCAGCGATGATGAGGAGAGGACGGCCTGTGCGGGCGACCTTCTCAAGGAGAGGCAGCATGTCTTTGAGGCTGCTGATCTTCTTCTCGTGGATGAGGATCAGGGCGTTCTCGAGGACGACTTCCATGCTCTCGGCGTTGGTGACGAAGTAGGGGCTGAGATAGCCCTTGTCGAACTGCATCCCTTCAACCACTTCGAGAGTGGTGGCGATGCTCTTCGCTTCTTCAACCGTGATGGTGCCGTCCTTGCCGACTTTATCCATGGCGTCAGCAATGATGTTGCCGATCTCGGTGTCCCAGTTGGCAGAAACCGTGGCGACCTGAGCGATTTCCTTCGCGTTGGTCACTGGGTTGCTGATTTCCTTGAGCTTGGCTACGATGGCTTCGGTAGCCTTCATGATGCCGCGCTGAAGCGAGGTGGGGTTCGCACCTGCGGTCACGTTGCGTAGGCCTTCGGTGTAGATGGCTTCAGCAAGAACCGTTGCAGTCGTGGTGCCGTCACCGGCTACGTCGCTGGTCTTGGAAGAAACTTCCTTGATGAGCTGAGCGCCCATGTTTTCGTAAGCGTCAGGAAGCTCGATCTCCTTGGCTACCGTCACACCATCCTTGGTGATGGTGGGGCTGCCTAATTTCTTCTCTAGGATAACGTTGCGACCGGAAGGTCCGAGGGTGGCTTTGACGGCACGGGCAAGCTTCTGCACACCACGAAGGAGTGCATGACGTGCGGCTTCGTCGAAATATAATTGTTTGGCCATAATCTTATAAGGTTCTGTCTAGAATTATTGTGGGTTATAGGCGGAACACTCGCTCCACCGGTATCAGTTAGGCAAGGATGCCGAGGATATCGCTCTCGTTGATGATGAGAACGTCGTCTCCGTCCAGCTTCACTTCTGTGCCGCCGTATTTGGAGATGAGGACTTTGTTACCGACGGCAACGGTGAAGGAGACATCCTTGCCTTCTTCATCTTTGCCGGTGCCGAGTGCGAGCACTTCAGCCTCTTGTGGTTTTTCTTTTGCATTATCGGGAAGGAAAATGCCGCCTGCGGTCTTTTCCTCACCGGCAACGCGCTTTACGAGGACGCGACGTCCGAGGGGTGTGATTTTAGTAGCCATGTTGGTTTGGTATTTGCTAAGAGGTTAGGTGTTGTGTTTTGGTTTGGTTCACCGGGCCGACTGCACAGCGCTGAGTGGCGCTGAGGCAGTCGGCTGCGGGAAAAATTCTTGGGATCAGGCTTTCTTGTCCTTATCCACGACTTCAAAGTCAGCGTCCACGACGTTGCCTTGATCCTTCATGGTCGGCTCTGCATGATCTGCTTCGGTGTGACCGCCACCCATGTCTGGAGCACCACCGGCTGCTGCCATTTGCTGATAGGCAGCGGCGAAGGTCTTCTGAAGTTCATCAGTCTTGGTTTTCATCGCGGCAAGGTCGTTGTCAGCGATGGCTTTCTTCAAGCTGTCCACTTGATCCTTGATCGGCTGCTTCTGCTCAGCAGGGACTTTGTCACCGAGTTCATCAAGCTGCTTCTCGATCTGATAAACCATCGTTTCCGCCTGGTTCTTCGTCTCTACGCCTTCCTTGCGCTTCAAGTCTTCCTCAGCGTGGGCTTCCGCATCGCGCTTGGCTTTTTCGATTTCATCCTGGCTAAGACCGCTGGATCCAGCGATGGAGATTTTGGACTCTTTGCCCGTCGTCTTTTCCTTCGCGGCAACGTGAAGAATGCCGTTCGCATCCAAGTCGAAGGTCACTTCGATTTGCGCTTCACCACGACGAAGCGGTGGGATGCCGTCGAGCTTGAAAGTGCCGAGTGTCTTGTTGTCGCGGGACATCGGGCGTTCACCCTGAATGACCACGATTTCAACGCCGGGCTGGTTATCCGAAGCGGTGGAGAAGATCTGGCTGTGACGCTTTGGAATCGTCGTATTGCGCGGAATCATCGGCGTCGCGAGCCCGCCTTCGGTCTCGATGGCCAAGGTCAGCGGGGTCACGTCCAGAAGGAGCACGTCCTTCACGCTGCCCTGCAAAACACCGCCCTGAATCGCTGCGCCAACGGCCACGACTTCATCGGGGTTCACGCCTTTGTGCGGCTCTTTACCTGCAAGTTTGCGTGCGGTCTCGACGACCTTTGGCATACGAGTCATGCCGCCGACGAGAACGAGTTCATCAATCTTCGAGGCATCGAGTTTCGACGCGGCCAAGCAGTCACGCACAGGCTTGATGGTGCGCTCAAAAAGGCTGTCTGTGAGCTGCTCCATCTTCGCACGGGTCAGCGTCTTCATGATGTGCTTAGGACCTGTCGCATCTGCCGTGATGAACGGCATGTTCAAGTCATAAGACTGGGATGAGGAGAGCGCGATCTTCGCCTTTTCAGCTTCTTCCTTGATACGCTGAAGCGCGTCAGGCTGGCTGCTGAGGTCGATGCCAGTATCGGCCTTGAATTCATTGATGACCCACTGAATGAGCGTGTTGTCCCAGTCGTCACCGCCAAGGTGCGTGTCGCCATCCGTGGCGAGCACTTCAAAGACGCCGTCACCGATGTCGAGCACCGAGATGTCGAACGTGCCGCCACCAAGGTCATAAACGGCGATCTTCTCGTCCTTCTTCTTGTCCAACCCGTAGGCCAAGGAGGCTGCGGTCGGTTCGTTGATGATACGACGAACGTTCAACCCAGCGATCTCACCTGCGGCCTTCGTGGCATTGCGCTGCGAATCGTTGAAATAAGCAGGCACGGTGATAACCGCGTCGGTAATCGTTTCGCCAAGACGGGCTTCAGCGTCCGCCTTGAGCTTCGCGAGGATCATCGCGGAGATTTCCTGTGGGCTGTAAACCTTCTTCTCGCCACCGACTTCCACTTCAACATGCGCGTCGCCATTGGAGGCTGGCACGATTTTATAAGGGACTTGTTTGTCGGCTGCGGTGAGTTCAGCGAACTTGCGGCCCATCAAGCGCTTCACGGAGAAGACGGTATTGCGTGAGTTCGTCACGGCCTGACGTTTGGCGGCCTGACCGACGAGACGTTCGCCTGATTTCGTAAATGCGACCACGGATGGCGTGGTGCGTGCTCCTTCTGAGTTCTCCAAGACTGCTGGCTCCGTGCCTTCAAGGACGGCCATACAGGAGTTGGTAGTGCCTAGATCGATTCCTAAAATTTTGCTCATAGCTTTAGTGGTGTTCCTTTCGATGGATCACGCCGTGGCTGGATAAAGCCTGGGCGGGAATGCAGGCCTCTACTTTGGCATTTGCTGTGCCAAAGCCTTAGTCTGACGCTGGAAGCCTTTTCCCATAAGGGTTCAAGCGCTTTGGGCCAGATTGCTTACGGCTGAAATGTCGTGTCAGAGTGGCACAACTGGACAGTTGCGCGCGCCAGCCTGTCGCGATTGTTTCTTTGTAGCAGCCGACGTGAGGAGGCTCAAGGTAACTCCTAACAACCTCCAAAGTCGGAGAGTGCGCCCATTGTTACTTGTTCGCTTCGCTGGCAGCGCGAACAAGTAACGACATATGACTCCTCGCCATAATCGTCAGCAGATGAGCTTCAGAGCCTCCTCACGTCGGCGGCTACTTCAGCGACCAGCTATTTGGCATGATCTCAGCGCTGAAGGACAAAAAAAGGAAGACTGATTTCTCAGTCTTCCTTCAGTAATCTTTGCGGTTTAGCAGCGCCTTACTTAGCTTTGTGATCCGTATGACAGGCTTTGCAATTGCCAGCCTTTTGCAGCACGAGAATCGCGTCAGGCTTCTTGGCGGCGACATCTTCCACGGCCTTGACTAGAGCGCCCGTCTTTTTCGCCCAGCTCTCTGCGGTGCCTTCCGGTGGCTTCTCCGCAGGTAGCTGCTTCACATAAGCGAGCAACTTGGCGGCGTCAGCGTCGGTTCCTTTGCCCAGAGCAACGGTCTTGTAGAGACTTGATTCGCCCTTCATGGATTCCTTCATGACTTTGCCGATCTTGGTTTCAGCAGCAAAAACGACGGACGACGCGGCGAATAGGGCCACAACAACGGCGGTGCGGAGGTAGTTTGATTTCATCATGATATGTATGCGATATTGATCCTGTATCGAGACCGAGAAGTCCCATCGCGCAGATTACAGCCAAAACTGCGCCGAGAATCAAGCCCTTATCAGGAAAAATCTCACTTCGCTTTTTTCAGCGAGTCCTTCACGAACTTCGCAAGCTCAGCCTCTTCCATGTAGCCACCGGATTCGGCGATCACTTTGCCGCGTTGTAAGACGAGAAGATGGGGGATGGTCTCGATTTTAAACTTCGTGGCCAGAGCCTCATTGTCATCGAGGTTCACTTTAACGAATTTCACATCCGTTTGCTTTGTGGAAAGCGAAGCCACATGAGGCCCGAGCTTCATGCAAGGTCCGCACCAAGGGGCCCAAAAGTCCACCAGCACGGGCTTGTCACTTTTCAGGACTTCAGCGTCCCAGTTCTTCGCATCGACTGCGATGGTGTTGCCGTGGTCGGCACCGATGACAAGGCCAGCCAACAGAAGGAAGGCTGAGAATGATGAGATGAGTTTCGTTTTCATGGGGTAGTTCGGATACTTCTGACTACGATGAGACGGAATCCCTGGACGGCTTATTCCGAGAATCTCAGGTTTGTGGTCGTGCCTGATCAGTGCAGAACCAAACCTCGCGTGTCAGCCATCGACGCGCCTTCTAGTTTGATTCCATCGTGACTGGAATTCTCAAAGTCTGCGGCATTCAGGTTGGCATTGGTGAAGTCCGCGTTCGTGAGATCCGCATTGGCAAATTCAGCACCTTGCAGCTTCGCGCCCACCAAGCTCGCGCTGATGAGGGAGGCATCATTGAACTCCGCGCCGCTCAGGCTGGTGCCATGCAGGATCGCTTCATCCAGCTCCGCACCTTCAAACTGCGCGCCATCCGCATCCGCACCGGAGAGGTTGGCCTTGGTCAGATCAGCGGCGATGAAGTCCGTGCCCACGAGCGTGGCATTGGAAAGGTTCGCGCCTACCAAGATCGCGTTTCCCAAGTTTCTTCCGGTGAGGTCTATGCCTGTGAGATCCGCATTGGTCTTGTTCAACTGCACGCCTGCGGTGCCGCCTGAATCGAGCCATTCAGTGTGGGCGTGAAGTTCCTCTGGAGTGATGGTGCTGGGTGTGGACATGAGGGGAGTGTATTCAATCCGCTGCGTCGGTCACTGCTTTTCTGTGATGATCTATTTCGTAACTGAAGCTGCGGCGGGTTTGGGCGCTGGGGTATTCTGCTTTGGGTAGCCTTCTAACGCCACTGGCACCACCTTGTCCGTCGGGAAATCAGAAGGGACATCAGCCGTGGCTTTGCAGTCGCCCGTAGCCGCCCATTCGGTGCCGCGTTGAATGATTTTATAGAAGCCGCGTTCCAACATGGAGTAGTCCGCGTGGCCCAGCGTGGTGTGGAAGACACGACCTTTTCCGTAGTTCAAGACCATCATGTTCGGCTCGTTTTGATTGGTCTTATCGGAGAGCGAGGTTGAGAGGACTTCAATGCCTTCTGCGGGTCCGCGAAGGTTGCTGTAAAGCTCATCCTTCGCGTGCATCCATTTGGCCGGAAGACCTTTCGTGATCGGATGATTCGGGTTGCGAACCTCCACCATGAACTCGTGCTGCGCGCCATGAGAGCCGCCGCTGCCAGCGCTGGTGTCTCTGAAGAGCTGACCGTCTTTAACGTAAATCCACGGGCCAGATTTTTCATTGCGCCCGCCCCAGCCACCGACACCGATCATCTTATTGTAAGCCTCCCATTTCCCGAAGGAATTATCTGCGGCATGAACGCTGACAAAGCCGCCGCCGTTCTGCACATAGGCTTCAAAGTCCTTCTGCACGGCCTCCGGCCAGTCAGCACCGTTGTAGTTACTGACCACCGTTGCGTAGTCGGAGAACTTTGGATGCCAGTCATTCCAGGCTTCTTTCGGCGCGCTCTTGTCCGGCGTCGTGCTGACCGTTACGGTAAAGGCACCGCTGGTTTCCAAGGCGTTCACCAGCACGGGAGTCGTGACCACCCAGTTGTGATTATTCTGTCCGTCCACAATAAGGACTTTGAGTTTGTCCGCTGCTGAAGCCACGGAAGTGAGCGAGGCCGCAAGGCCGAGAGCGAGAAGGATGCGTCGTGTCATGGTGACACATTCGTCAAGCCGCCTGCCTTTCTTACAAGAGTCGCATCTTATCCACCAGCGCGGGCAAATGAACGCAGAACGTGCTGCCCTGACCCATCCCGCTCTTGACCGTGAGACTGCCGCCGTGCGCTTCCACGATGGCCAGAGCTATGGACAAGCCCAAGCCGGTTCGGCCAGCGGCGCTGGTTCGCGCTTGGTCCGCACGATAAAAACGCTCGAAGATATGCGGCAGATCTTTCTCCGCGATTCCCTGCCCGGAGTCGCTGACTTCAATGAGCGCCGAGGTATCATCGCGACTGACGCGCACCGTGACCGTGCCGCCTTTCGGTGTGTGCTGGAGCGCGTTGGTGAGGAGGTTGGTGATGACTTGCGCAAGGCGATCAGTATCGCCTAGAAGAGTTGTTGAAGTGCCCTCGAGGTGCAACGCAACTCCTCGTTCTAAGGCCATCGGCCTGACGAGTTCAAGGCATTCGCTCGCAGTCTTGGTGACATCAAAAGACGTTTGTTGCAGAGGCTCTTCCCTGGCATCCAGACGGGCGAGTTGCAGCAGGGCTTCAAGCAATTTCTTCATCCGCTCCGCTGTCCGCTCGCAGACCTGAAGCGTGTCACGATAGTCCTCAACGGTGCGTTCACGGGCCAGTGTCGTTTGCGCCTGAATGAGCAATACCGTCAATGGCGTGCGCAACTCATGGGCGGCATCAGCGGTGAAGCGCTGCTGAAGGGAGAAAGCGTCTTCAAGACGGGCAAAGGTTTGGTTAAGCGCTGCGGAGAGCTGACCGAGTTCGCTTTGATCATTGTCCTGTGGGATGCGCTGCGAAAGGTCTCCTTCTGCGATGCGAGCCGCCGTGCGCGTGATCTTTTCAATGGGCTGGATCGCCCGTGCTATGAACCATCCACCGCCGATCAGACTGATTAGGAAGAGCCCGCAACCAACGCCAGCCAATAGGGTGGCATTGAAGAAGAGCGCGCCTTCCTCATCAAGCATGGAGCGCCCGACGAGCACGCAATCCACTGGCGCGGCGAACAGGAATTTCTCGCGTAGCTGACCTTCGCGATCTCTAGTCGAAGCCTCAGTCCGCTGGGGTCGCGGCACTTCACGCGGAGCATTGGCGGACCGCGCCACTGGAGCTTCGTCACGCAGCCACACCATATAATAATAGCGGTTACCCTCGGTGAACATGGCGTCCACTTGAGAATCAAATCGCAGGTTCGGCCCCGGCGGTCCGCCCGGTTCCTGTGGGCGCTGCGGAGGTCGATTAGCTGAAGCGTTATCGTCTCGTTGTGGCCCGGCCCGCAGTTCATTGACCACCAGCGCAAGGTGCTGTTGAAGGTCATTATCCACATTGCGCAGACGCTCGACCTTCTCCAAATGATGAGCGGTGAAGCCGAACGCGCTCAGCACGATGAGCAGCAGCAGGCCATACCAGGCTTGAAGCCGCCAGCGTAAGGATTGAGGGAAGAGTTTCATGCTCCGATCGAGTAGCCATGACCGCGACGCGTGGTGATGAATTCGTGCCCGAGCTTCTTGCGCACATTGGAGATATGCACATCCAGAAGGTTCGAGAGCGAGCTGTCGTTCTCATCAAAGAGATGCTCATAAAGCACCGTGCGCGTGACCAGTTCCCCGCGATGCAAAGCGAGATACTCCACTAGGGAATACTCGCGCGCCGTGAGTATCACTTCCTCGCCCGCAAGCAGGATCACGCGTGAGGCCGTGTTGATTTCTACGGCATTGATCTTGATCTTCGCCGACGATTGTTTGGAACCGCGACGGATGATCGCTCTCAGTCGCGCGAGCAGTTCTGCGAGGTCAAAAGGCTTCACCACATAGTCATCAGCGCCGATGTCCAAGCCGCGCACGCGATCGGCGCTTCGATCCCGCGCCGTGAGCATGAGCACGGGTGTTTGCTTGGTCTTGCGCAGTTCCTTGAGCAAGGCCCAGCCGTCCATGATAGGCAGCATTCCATCTAAAACGATGGCGTCATAGCCTGTGCTCGTGGCCTTGTAGAGTCCGTCCTCACCGTCTTCAGCCGTGTCCACCGCATAGCCTTCCTCACGCAGAGCCCTGGCGAGGCTTCGCAGTAAATCCGGTTCGTCTTCGACAATCAGTAATCTCATTTCCAAGCGCACACTCTCGCGCCGTCCAACTTAAGCAATGATGAAGAGTCGCTGAGAAATAGCTGGGCTGCTTCATCAGGATTTAAGGTTCGCTGTGAGAGGGTGTCGGAATGACCTCCCATCGTTCTTCAGGCTTCATTGCGCTCTTGCTCGCAGTGTTGCGGCTATCTGCGCCGCTCTTGGCGCACACGGGCCACGATGAAAGCGGGGAGCATAAGATCGTGTTTGACGAGGCTTATCGCGAACACGTTCTCCGCGAATATCTTCAAGCACACACGGATCAGCGCGTCAGTATTAAGAAGCGGGCGAACGCTCTTTCGCCTTCGTTGCCGCGCTCCGTCACCGTGGCCTCTGGCGCAATGCGGCTCGCGTCGCTGGCTTCCATCTCCTCCTTCACCGCGCCTGCTGGCAATGGAGCGCTGATGGCGGCATCGTTTGCGCCCTTTAAGCCGCGCGTCCGCTACTACTGGGACACCACCACATTTTATGAGGAGTCTGACAACATGCCGGATAATACGATGATGCCTAATCTCATGGTGGGCATCACGTCCTGGCAGCAGCAGGTGCCACTGCCCGCTTCGTATTTCGCGAGCACCACCAATCCCGAGAATAGCACGAGCTCACTCGGCTACGGCCAGCCGAACTATTGGAGGCTGCCGCTCGTGCCCACGCCGTCGGCATCGCCCATCGCCATATCCGCAGGTAATTTCCAGCGCGGAGCCGTGGCGATAGCTTCCAATGGCATCGCCATCTTCAACCCAAAAAACAACACCGGTCGCGTCTCGTATGAGATAGGGGAACTCGATGCCTACGGCGGCCATTGCGGGCTTGCGGATGATTATCACTACCACATCATCCCGACCCATTTATTGAGCACCTTTGGCGGTGTGCTCGGTAATGACAAGCCCGTGGCATGGGCCTTGGACGGCTATCCTATCTATGGCTATGTCGAACCGGATGGCACGGCACGCCTCGTCCTGGATGCAGATGGTGGCCATGATCACGGCGCATGGGGCTACCACTACCATGCCATCGGCACCACGACGACTGACGCCACGCATCCGTATGGCACGCCGCAGACGCCGTATTTGATGAACAACTTCCACGGCACCGTGGTGAACTTCGGCGGACAAGTGGATGGCCAGCCGGAAGTCGGCCCCATGCGGGCTTCTGGCACCGGAGGCTATACCGCATCGCCCATCGCTGGCGCGTCCATTGTTGCCTTTAAGAACCCTGTTGCCCTTACCACGGACGGCTCCGGCAACCTCGTGGAGAACCTCGGCGGCACCGCCTCACAAGACCAGTTCCTTATGCGCGTCAGCATCAGCGGAACGACCTATGACGAGTGCTGGCGGATCAATCGCAACGTCACACCGAAGACCATGACGGTCACTTGGCGTTTGGCGGGAGCTACCACCATGACGACTTACAGCAGCGTCAATAATCGCCTCACGGCTTACGGAATGGCGGCATCCAGCCAGACGAAACTTCCTGATACCAGCCAAGCCACCGACACCACCGCGACCTTCGGCGAGGACGCTGACTACACGATCAATGCGCAGTCCTTCACGGACAATGGTAACGGCACGGTCACAGACAACGTCACCGGCCTCATGTGGCAGAAGACGGACAATGGCGAGTCCACCTGGGACACCGCCGTCACGAATGCTGCGAGTGTGGCCACGGGCGGCTACACGGACTGGCGTCTGCCCACTCCCAGCGAGCTTTTCAGCCTCTTCAACCACGATGCCAACAATCCCGCGCTCAACACGACTTACTTCCCCAACAACCCCGTGGCCCGGGCCGCCTACTGGTGGACGAGCGATGTCTATGGCAGCAGCACAACGAATGTATGGTGCGGCAATGAAGGCGGCGGACTCGGGGGCAAACCCAAGAGCGAGACCATCAGCGCGGGCGGTGTGTTACGCTACCACGCGCGTTATGTGCGCGGTGCCAAGCCGACCAACGGTCACAACTATCTCAACAACGGGGACGGCACGATCACTGATCTCGACACTGGCCTGATGTGGACTCAGGTGCCGACGACCAGCACCACTTGGGACAATGCTTTAACCAATGCGGAAAGCCTCACGCTAGGCGGCTATACGGACTGGCGCTTGCCCAACATCAAGGAGCTGCAAACGCTCACGGACTACACCCTCGCCACGGCCACGACCACTACCGGGATCAAGCCTTGTCTCAACCGCACGCTCTTCTCTACGGCCACGGCGACGGCTTGCTGGTCTTCGACTTCCTTGAAAGGTGACACCACCAAAGCATGGCTCGTGGAGTTCGGCATCAACAACAGTGTGCTCGCCGCGAATGGCCCCACGCGGAACTCCCAAGGCATCATCAGCTACGAAGCGAAGACTTCCAGCTATCCCGTTTTCGCGGTGCGCACGACTTCCGTGACCACGCAAATCGCTGTCGAGCAGCCTTCCGGCACCGCCTTGACCGATGGCGTGAGCACCGTGAGTTATGGCAGTGTCAATGTCGGCAGCACGTCTCCAAAGACCTTCGTGATTCGGAACAACGGCAGCACTTCGCTGACCCTCACGGGCGTGACTATTGACGGTGCGAATGCGAGTTTGTTCACGGTAACTTCTGCACCCGCAGCCACTGTGGCAGCGGGTGGTAGCACATCTTTGATCCTGCAATTCAATGCCGCCACTGCGGGCGCGAAGACCGCCGCTTTACACATCGCCAGTAGCGACACCGCTGTCGGTGCCGCCTTTGACCTCACGCTCAGTGGCAGCGGCTATGTCCCTCCTCCGACCGTGACCAATGTCATGACAAGTCCGACGGTGCCGAGTAACACGGACACGCCTTATGTCACGGCCAGCATCACGCCAGCGAACAGCGCCACCATCTCCAGCGTTCAGCTCACTTACAGCACTGGCGCGGTGACGACGAGCACGGTCTTCAACGAGACAATGGCGGCAGCAGCGGCGAATCCTTGGGATGGGACGAACACCATCTATCCCTGGACCATCACGAATACGGGCGGCGGCGCGGGCAATCTGAAGCAGACAGCACTCGCGAATCACACCGCATCTGGAAGCGGGAATCAGTTCGGCCTGGAGATGAGCAAAGGAGCCACGGACCCGACGAAGACGATGATCACCACGACCAACGTCATCAACGCGAGCGGCACTGCTGGCTCTGTCGAATTCTGGCTCTTCACGCAGGATCTCTTATCGCCGAACGGCTGGACGTTCCAGCTCTCCACGGATAGCGGCACGACTTGGACCACGCGCGCCAGCGAACTCACCGGCTTGGTTCACGCTTACCAACTCTACCACTATGACCTGCTCGCTTCTGAGCGGGTGAGCACGTTGAAGATGCGCTTTCAATTTGCCGGTGATGCCGCTGCCACCACGCCACCGAAGGTTCGGATAGATGACATCACCGTGGTCACCACCTCTGGCGTTCCGCCTGCCACCGTAACGATGTATGATGACGGCTTGCACGGTGACGGCGCAGCGGGCGATGGCGTCTATGGCGTGCAGCTTCCCGCGCAAGTCATGGGCACTACGGTGAGCTATGCCATTGCCGTCACAGATAGTAATGCCTCCATCACGACCCTATCCGCCGCAGGCAGCTATACCACGGGCCTGTCGCCGGTCATTTCAACGGCGTCCCCTTTACCGCTTGGCACGCTGGGCGGAGCCTATGCAAAGACGCTCGCGGCCACCAGCGGCTCGGGAACAGGCTATGCGTGGAGCTTGGCTGCGGGCTCGTTGCCGGGCGGTCTCACGCTCAGCAGCGCAGGCTTGATCAGCGGCACCGTCGCCGCTCAGGGCACCTTCAACTTCACGGCACGAGTCACTGACAGCGCGGGTCGCAGCGCCACCAAGACCTTCGCTTTGACCGTCTCCACCACTACCGCTCCGAACGTCGTCATCATCCTCACGGACGATCAAGGCTGGGGCGACATCGGCTATCACACGGCCGCAGGTCAGGTGCCCATTCAAACCCCGAACATGGACAGCCTGGGCACTCAAGGTATCCGCTTGGAAAAGTTTTACCCAACAGCCGTTTGCGCCGTGACCCGCTCTTGTTTGCTGACGGGTCGCAACACCCTCCGCACGGCTTGTGGAAACACGCGCGGCCTTGATTTGCACGAGCACCTCATGCCACAGACTTTCAAAGCGGCAGGCTATCAAACCTTCATGGCGGGCAAGTGGCACATCGGTGGCTGGGACAACAACATCAACACCACGACGCTGAACGGCACCACCTTCACCGTGATTCAGGAAGGCGATGATTACCTGCCGCACAATCGCGGCTGGGACATCCATAAAGGGCAGTATGGCGGTGCGATCGGCTACTTCTCGCATCTCTCCGTTGATCCCGGAAGAGCAGGGATGCTCGACTGGTGGCTCAACGGCGTGCCCGTCACAGAAAGCACCGATGCCGAGGGCAACGGCGGCTACTCCACGGACCTTCTCGCGGACAAGGCCGTGACCATGATCCAGACCCGCGACAAGGCCAAACCCATGCTGCTTTACCTCGCCTTCAACGGTGTCCACGCGGGCGTTCAGGCTCCGCAATCTTACCTCACCAAGTATGCGAACCTCGGCGTCACGGATACCACGCGGCGCACGCTTTGCGCAGCGGTGGACTGCATGGACGTGGCGATGGGTCGCGTGCTCTCGACGCTTGATAGCGAGGGCATCACGAACAATACGCTCGTCGTTTTCATGAGCGATAACGGCGGTGATACCAGCACGGGCTCCGTGAACTTCCCCCTTCGCGGAACGAAGAATCAATCCTACGATGGCGGCATTCACACGCCCGCCGCCATTCGGTGGCCCGGCGTCTTGCCCGCTGGGGTTACGAGCAATCAATATGTCTGGGTGGGCGACATCTTCCCCACCATCTGCGCGGCCACCGGAGTTACGGCGCAGAACACCAAGCCGCTGGATGGCATCAATCTCTGGCCCGCCTTACAAGCCGCGAGCAACAGCAGCGTGGTCACCCGTCCTGTTCCTTTGGTCACCTCCACCACCGCGCCCGTCGCGTTTGATACCTTCACCGATCCCGTGAATGGCGGCAGCAAAGTGTTCAAGCTCATCCGCAACAAATCCGGTTCCACCGTGATCAATGAACTCTTCAATATGACGGATGATCCTTCGGAAACCACGGATGTGCTGCTCAGTGGGAGCGCCGCTTCTTACTCAGCTATCGTCACGTCTTTGACCACCGCCATCACGGCACTCACGGTTGAAAACTACCCGCCTTATCTCGGTGAATCACCGAAGACTCAAAGCGTTCCGCAAGGCAACAGCATCACGCTCTACGCCTCCTTCACCTCATATAAAACACCCGCCGTGCAATGGCGGAAGGGTGGCTCCAATATCAGCGGTGCGACCGGTTTCTATCAAGTCACCGACAGCCTCAGCGCACCCGTGAATGGCGTTTACATGGCCACCCTCACGCTGACGAATGTGAATAGCACGAACGCTGCTGGCTATGACGTGGTCATCAACAACATCGCTGGCACTGCGACCAGCACGACGGGCACGCTCACGGTCTCTCATCCGACGAGCACGCAGAGTGACGGCTTGCCCGATGCCTGGAAACTCGCCCACGGCATGGATCCAACATCCACCGCCGCCAGCAACGGCCCGCTCGGTGACATCGACCATGATGGCCGCATGAACTTGCTCGAATACGCCTTCAACACCGATCCTCAAGCCCGTGAGTCTGATCCCGTGCAGAGCACGACCAACGCTGGCTACCTGCAACTCAGCTTCCCGCGCCGCATTGGAGCCCTTGATCTCCTTTACACAGTCGAAGTCTCTGACGAACTCGCCATCTGGTCCACCGCCACCAGCAACTACCAAACTCTCAGCACCACTGCCAACGCTGACGGCATCACCGAAACCGTCACCGTCCGCATCCTCCCCGCCGTGAGCAGCGCGGTGAAGAAGTTCGCGCGGGTGAAGGTGACGACGCAGTAATCGTGACTTCAATGGCACCAACAACTAACATTCCCACCTCGCCGCAAATGGCATGAAGTTCACGAACACTTACGGCGTCGGCTTCGCGGGAGGCGTCGGAGGAGTAGGCGCATTGGACTGGCCACTCCGATTCACCACGACGCGGGCGCTCTGGTAACCCGCGTAAAACTCAGGGTTCGTCTTGCGGAACTTCGTCATCAGTTTGTCCAACCGATCACGCAGGATGTCCGTCGTTTGCGTAATGACCTCTGGTAAGGTGGCCGTCTCTGCGGCCCGATCCACGATGGCACTGCGCGGCCCGGACTTGGCAGCATCGAACTCCGTGGTCAGTGCCTCTAGCTCGGTGAGGTCTGCTTGATTCACATCATAGTCCGAGAGTGCTGTCAGATTTGCGGCAGCAGTGGCGCTGATTCGCTTGGCGGCTTTCTCCAAATCTTCTGCGGAGAGCTTCTGCACGGTGGAACGGGTCAGGTTCACTTGTGCAGCTAGGGCCACATCATTGCTGGCAGCGGCGAAAGCTGAGATTTCATCAGCCACTTCCAAAGTCTTGTCTTCTAGGTCTGCGCGAATCTGGGTCTTTTCATCGGCGGAACCGCTAGTTGGCGTAGCCTGACGGCCAGACTTCAGAGCGATGCTGGCAATGCCTGCTTTCAAATCCGTGAGCGCATCTGCGACGGGTTTTTTGGTGGCCCAAAGCGAACTGTTCTTGTCCAAATACACCGCAACGGTGTTGAACATGGTGGCGCGGTTTTCTTGATTTTGGTTCATAGTAGGTGCTGAAGATAAAAATGTCTGAGCTATGGAGTCAAGTATGATTTCGGATAAATTCAGCATCATGCGCGGGATCTTCAGCGCCCTTCGCGCCGGATTGAGTCTTCTTCGCAGAACCTTGAGCGTTGCCCGCCTGACCTTGAGCCGCATCCGCGCGAGATGGAGCCGCGTCGGCGTCACCTTTCGTGCCATCCGCGTGACGTTGAGCATTCTTCGCGGCATCGTGAGTCGTGTCCGCGTGGCATTGAGCGTCCTCCGCGTGGCGTTGAGCCGAGTCCGCACGCTATGGAGCGCCATCCGCGAGACGTTCGTTCTAAAGAACTTACGATCCTTGCCCATGGCTCGCCTGCTCCAGAACCTCCGCCAGTTCCACGCCGAGCCCCTCTGCCATCCTCAGCAATACCCGTAGCGTAGGTCGGTTCAAGCCAGATTCGATATGCGTGATGGCCGTGCGGCTTAACTGCATCTTTGCAGCGAGATTCGCCTGAGAAAGACCCTGCTGTTTACGGCGCTCCCGAAGAAGCGCGACCACGCTTTCCTCAATCTGCTCCAACTGTTCGGGCTTCCGCACCCCACTCAATTGTCAGCGAACAGACGGTGGCATTAGGTTATTAAAAGAACTTCAAGCTTGCAGTCATCCGCACAACCCGCTCCATTTTTAGCTATACATTTCAAAGATGTCACGCACAGCTTCAGCGAAAACGTCTTGCTCAGGCTATGGATATAAATTCGCCTCGAAAACGCTATGAAACAGCTCATTTCCACTTCTTATAACCTCTCCGCCCTCCTGGCGGCGGTCTTCCTGCTCCTCACCAGCACTCTCAGAGCAGACACCACCTTCGCGGAGTGGCAGGCGG
>JANYJH010000199.1 GCA_025361865.1 Phragmitibacter sp. | reverse complement strand
ATGGCCAGAAAGTAGTCCGCCGAGCCTTCGGCGGTCAGGGATGCTGATACTGAACCGCCGAAGGCTCGGCTGACTACTTTCTAACTCTTGTGGACTACGGCGTCCGCAAGATCAGCCTCAACGCATCCAGTCTCAGACGCGCGGTGTTGATGGCGGCATGGAGATCCGTCTTCTGTTTCTTCAGGCCTTCGATCTCATCGGGGCGGACGTGATCGTTGATCTGGCGAAGGTCTTCAAGACGATCAATCTCGTCTTGAAGCTGCTGGCTCATCTTCTCGGTGGCTTCGCTGACGAGCACCTGCATCTTGATGTCAGCGAGTTCGAGCGCCTTCTTCTGCATGGCGGGAAGGAGCTTGCGCTTCACCACGGATTTTTCCAACAGACGTGTGGCATCCCCTTTTTGGAAGAGCGTGTCTTGGAGATGAGCGTCATCGGTGAAGTCCGCCAAGGCGTGATCCACGACGATACGAATCGGTGTCGCAGGCAGGAAACGATCCACATGCAGCGCGCCTAAAGCGATGCATTCCACGACGAAATGGACCTCCAGCAGCATCGTGTCTTTGCCGCCTTTCCAGACCGCGAAAGAGGAGTTGCCCGCTTCAGCGCCGATGAGTTGATCCAAAGCGCCGCGCACCAGCGGATGATCCCAACTGATGAAGCCCATGTCTTCACGGCTCAGGGCGCGGGTTCGATCAAAGGTCACGAACATGCCTTCCTCCGTAAGCGTGGGCAGTGATTCCTTCAGCAGATGGCCGGGCTTGAAGACGTAAGCGCGATTCCCATGATCTTCGACTTCCACGCCGAAATGATCCAGCACGCGGATGAAGAACTCTTCGAATTCATGGTCTTCATCCTGCACGCGAACGGCATGAATGGTTTCAGCGGCGCGCTCGGGCCGGTGTGAGTTCAGTTCCAAAAGACGATCATGACCGCGTTCTAGTTTCTTCGCGACTTGCGTGTGCAGCTTGACGGAATCAGCGATGAACTTGGTGAGTTTGCGGGCGTTCGGTGTCGCGCGCAGTTCGGTCAATTCATCCTTCAAGGCGGTAAGGATCTCCGTCGCACCATGCGGATTCATCTCGAAAGCGTTCAAGCCTTCATGATACCAACGGGCGAGGACTTCGCTCTCCGTGCCCTTGAGGTAAGGGACATGAATTTGAATGAGTGAGGTTTGTCCAATGCGGTTTAAACGACCGATGCGCTGCTCCAGCAATTCAGGATCATCGGGAAGATCAAAGAGCACCAGATGATGGGCGAACTGGAAGTTACGGCCTTCACTGCCGATCTCCGAACAGATGAGGATGCGCGCGCCTTCTTCTTCTGCGAAGGACGCGGCATTGCGGTCGCGCTGCACGAGCGTCAGTCCTTCATGGAAGAGCACGGCAGTGACGTTGATTTCGTGTTGAAGGGCTTCGTGAAGTTCTTCGGTCAGCTCTCGTGTGCGACAGATGAGCAGCACCTTTTCCTCCTTCAGTTTCTTCAACAGCGTGGCCAGCCATTTGACCTTCGCTTCCATCATGTCATCGCCTTTGAGCGGAACGAGCGAGGCCTGACGTTCAGCGAATCCGGACAAGGCAGCGCGCGTGTTACGGAACATGACGCGGCCAATGCCGAACTCATCCAGCAGTTCGGTGACCAGATGAGCACGGGCGTTTTCATCCCCCGTGAGCATGGCTTCGTAGTGCTTCTGAATGCGCGCTGATTTCTTGGCGAACAAGGCTTGGTCTTGCTTGGAAAGCTTCTCGCCATTCAAGACGCGATCCACGACCTTCGCGACCTGCTCGTAGTGTTCTGCTTCTTCAAGGAACTGCGCGAGATCGGCATAGCGATCCGGGTCCAACAAACGCAAGCGAGCGAAGTGACCTTCAGGTCCGAGTTGCTGCGGCGTTGCGGTCAGCAGGAGCAAGCCGGGCGTCTTCTTCGCGAGTGTTTCTACCAGTTGATAGGCGATGCTGGCTTCGTTTTGCGACCACTCCAAGTGATGCGCTTCATCCACGATGACGAGATCCCAGCCTGCGGCGAGCGCTTGTTCCCGACGCTGTTCATTGGTCGAGAGGAAGCTGATGCTCGTGAGGATCAGCGTGCTTTCGAGGAAGGGATTGACGCTCGGGTCTTCGCTCTCGATGGCATCACAGCGTTCTTCATCGTAGATGCTGAACATGAGATTGAAGCGGCGCAGCAGCTCGACGAACCATTGATGCACGAGCGGTTC
>JANYJH010000176.1 GCA_025361865.1 Phragmitibacter sp. | reverse complement strand
CCCTCCACGTCAATAAAGACGGAACCAGGGTCACGGCCATTGAAGAAGCTGGCCACGTTCTTGAGCAACGGCGCGCTCAGCTCGTGAAGGAAATCATAGATAGCCCGCAAGATCCAAAAAGTCACCAGCAGCGGGATCGCTACGGCGAGACCTGCTAGGAACTTATTACGGAACCAGACGATGGGGTTCTTCGTTGATGGGACAGCTTCGGACATGCTAAAAAATCGTGCTAGCCGGGCACTGAGCACGGTTCATATATCGCACAGATGTCTGGGAAATGCAGGGCATTTTTCGGTCACGCGCCGACCAGCAGGCGTGAGGGATTCTCAATGCAATCCTTCACCCGAATGAGGAACGTCACGGCTTCTTTTCCGTCCACGACGCGGTGATCGTAGCTGAGTGCGAGATACATCATGGGACGAATGACCACCTGGCCATTAAGCGCGATGGGACGCTGCTGAATGGTGTGCATTCCCAAGATGCCACTCTGCGGAGGGTTTAAAATAGGCGTGCTCAAGAGTGAGCCATAGACACCGCCGTTGCTGATGGTGAAGACGCCACCCGTGAGGTCATCGAGTGAGATTTTACCCTGCTTCGCCTTCGCGGCATAACCGAGAATATCCTTCTCCAAATCAGCGAAACTCTTGCTGTCGCAATCACGAAGCACGGGGACAATCAATCCGCGCTCAGTGCCGACGGCGACGCCGATGTCATGGAAGTTGTTGGTGATGATTTCATCGCCATCCACACGCACATTCACCTGCGGCACGGCTTTGAGAGCCTCGACCACGGCTTTGATGAAGAAGGACATGAAGCCTAGTTTGACCCCGTATTTCTTGACGAAATCATCCTGAAGCTGCTTCCGCAAATCCATCACGGCGGTCATGTCACACTCATTGAAAGTGGTCAGAATGGCCGCGCTGCGTTGGGCATTCACAAGCTGCTCAGCGATACGCTTGCGCAAAGGAGACATTTTTTTCCGAGTTACCCGACCGACTTCACTGACGGGAGCGGCTTGGGGAGCAACGGCGGCAGGCGTCGGCGCCGGTTTGGCCTCGACCACGACAGGCGCTGGTGCCGCAACAACGGGCGCTGGAGCAGGCGAGGCTGGTTTCGCAACTTCGACGACGGGCGCGGCGCTTGATTCTTCAATGGAACCGACAATGGCACCCACGGGCACGTCATCCCCTTCCTTCGCCAGATGCCGCAAGACTCCGCCGACATCTGCAGCGATGTCTTGTGCGACTTTGTCAGTTTCCAGCGTGATGAGGAGGTCTCCAGCCTTGACGGTTTCGCCGTCGTTCTTGTGCCATTTGGACAAGAGGCCGCTAGCGATGGATTCGCCGAGAGTAGGGATTTTGATTTCGGTGGGCATAACGGAAAGAATGAGTGATTACACGCTGAAAGCATTTTCCACGAGCTTGTCCTGCTCGTGCGTATGAATGGCCTTAGAACCTGCCGCAGGGCTCGAACTACGTTCGCGACCGGAGTAGCGGATGATGTGGTTCGTGATGTCCGCGAGGCGATGGCGGATGAACATCCAGGCACCCATGTTTTCCGGCTCTTCCTGACACCAGATCCACTTCTTCTGAGCGCGCGGGTATTTAGAGGCGATCTCTTGAATCAACTTCGTGTCCAGCGGGTAAAGCTGCTCAACGCGGATGATTGCGGCGTTCTTGATCTCGTTCTCTTTGCGGAAATCGAGGAGATCGTAGTAAACCTTGCCAGAGCAGAAGATGAGGCGGGTGATGCGATTCGGGTCCGTGGTCAACGCTTCATCATCAATCACCGTTTTGAAGGAAGTGCCATCGCCCATGTCTTCGATCTTGGAGACCGCAGCAGGAAGGCGCAGCAGGCTCTTCGGCGTCATCAAAATGAGCGGCTTGCGGAATTCACGCTTCATCTGGCGACGCAGAATATGGAAATACTGGGCGGGCGTGGTGAGGTTAGCCACTTGCATATTGCATCCCGCGCAGAGCTGAAGAAAGCGTTCCAAACGGGCGCTGGAATGCTCTGGACCCTGGCCCTCAAAGCCGTGCGGAAGGAGCATGACGAGGCTGCTCGGTTGCTGCCATTTGCTTTCCGCACTGGCGATGAACTGATCAATGATCACCTGCGCGCCATTGGCGAAATCACCAAACTGCGCTTCCCAACAAATGAGCACGTTCGGTGCGAGGAGCGAGTAACCGTAATCAAAGCCCAGCACCGCCGCTTCTGACAGGAGAGAGTTATACACGCAGAATCTCGCTTGTTCAGGAGCGATGTTTTGCAGTGGGATGTAGCGCGCGCGCGTCATTATCATAAAGCACGCAGTGACGCTGACTGAAGGTTCCACGACGACAATCCTGCCCGCTCAGACGAACGCCTGATCCATCTGAAATCAAGGTTCCGAAGGCCAATGCTTCAGCGTGTGCCCAGTCGAAACCAACCCCTGATTCCAACGCTTTCTTACGCGCCGCGAGGAAACGCTTCTCGATGGTCGGATGCAGTTTAAAATCCGCCGGAGGCTCCACCAGTTTCAGGCCCAAAGCGCGGAGCTTCTCGGTTTCCACGCCCGTGTTGACGAGGGCATGGGACCAGCGTGGCTGAGGCTGGGCCGTGCTGCCTTCAAAGGGATTGCTGCCCTTGGATTTCTCTTCGCTCGCCAGCTCCGTGAAGCCGTTTTCCAGAGCTGTTTCGAGATCCTTTCGGATGCCCTCGGCTTGTTCCGCCGTCAGCGCTCCTTTGTTGACTAATTCCTGACTGAAAAGCGTGGCCGTGCTGGCCTGCTCAGCGATGGAACGCGCCATATTCGGCGTCGTGAAGCTCGGCTCATCCGTCTCATTGTGGCCGTGACGACGATAGCAAACGATGTCAATGACCACATCACGGGAGAACTTCTGGCGGAACTCCAGGGCGAGCTGCGCGGCAAAAGCCACCTCCAGCGGGCAATCCCCATTCACATGGATGATCGGCGCTTCGATGACCTTCGCCACATCCGTGCAGTAATCAGAGGAACGCGCATCCGCTGGCAGCGTGGTGAACCCGATTTGGTTGTTCGTAATCAGATGGATCGTTCCACCTGTGCGATAACCCGGAAGTTGGGAGAGATTCAGCACTTCAGGAACCATGCCCTGGCCCGCAAAAGCAGCATCGCCGTGAATCAGGATCGGTATGACTTTCTTGCGGTTCGTGGTATCATCCAAGGCCCGCTGACGAGCCCGCGCCTTGCCTTCCACGACCGGATCGACGGCTTCCAAGTGGCTCGGATTGGCCGCCAGTTGAATCTGAATTTCCGCACCGGATTGCGTCTGGCGCTTCGTCTCGAAACCGAGATGGTATTTCACATCCCCATCACCCGCGACCATGTTCGGCACGTAGTTTTCGGAGAACTCATAGAAGAGAACTTTGAGCGGCTTCTTCAGGAAATTCGCCAGCACGCTGAGGCGACCGCGATGGGCCATGCCCATGACGATTTCTTGGGCGCCGAGCGCTGGCAGCCCTTCAAAAATCGTCTCCAAGGCCACCATCACGGATTCGCCACCTTCAATGGAAAAGCGCTTCTGGCCGACGAACCGACGATGCAAGAACTTCTCAAACGTCTCCGGCTGCAAGACCCAACGCAGAACCTCCGCCTGCTTCTCCACCGTCGCCGCAGGCTGCTCCAGACGGCCTTCGATTCGTTCACGCAACCAAGCGCGCACTTCCCGATTGTGAATGTGCATGAACTCAAAGCCCAACCGATCGCAATAGATGCTGCGTAGGTCTTCCAGCATGACGCGAAGCTTTACGCGACGACCATCGCGATAGAACTGCGTGGCCACTTCCTGATCCAGATCCGCCTCGGTGAAGCCCAATCCGGCGAGTGAGAGCAATGGCTGCTCCGGCCCCTTTTTGCTCAATGGGTCCAGCCAAGCCGCCGTGTGCCCGTTTCTGCGGAAATCCAGGATCGCGTTCGTAACTTTCGTGCGGAAGCTGATGGCATCTTCGGAGAGCTGCTGACCCGTGGAATCGCTCGTGGCCGCAGCATTAGCCGCAGCTCTTAGGGTCATGCCCAACTCGAAGCCTTCAAAGAACGAAGCCCAATCAGGCTCGACGCTTTGGGTATCAGTTTTCCAGGCGGAATATTTCTCTTCGAGCAGGTTGGCATTCGCTCGGTAGGGCAAAGTAGCATTCATTGGGGACAAAAACAGGGGTTGCAATATGACGCAGGACTCAGACCACGAAAGCAGAAAGATAGAAGGATTTAAAAAAGTTAGGTTCGCTGGAAAACTTCTATTCCTT
>JANYJH010000153.1 GCA_025361865.1 Phragmitibacter sp. | reverse complement strand
TTGGCCAGGTAGTCGTCGGCTCCCAAATTCATGCCAGTGCGCACATCATCCTTCTCGCCCTTCGCAGTTAGGAAAATGAAGGGCGTGGCAGCGGTGACAGCGTTCGTTCGCAGCGCCTGAAGCACTTCATGGCCATTCATCACGGGCATCATGATGTCGCACAGAATGAGGTCAGGCTGTTCCCGTTTTGCGATCTCGATTCCCTCCTGGCCATTAGCGGCGGCGAGGGCGATATAGCCTTCCATCTCAAGGATGGTGACGACGTTGCGCCGCATCAGCGCGTGGTCTTCGATGACGAGAATCTTTTTCATGGCTGATGGGGAAAAAGCGGCAGACGCACAGTGGCGAGCGTGCCGCTTCCGGTCTCGCTCGTGATATAGATGCTGCCACCGTGCAGCTCGGTGGATCGCTTCACAATGGCGAGCCCAAGGCCCGTGCCAGGGGTATCGCCGACGTTCGTGCCACGGGCGAAAGCTTCAAACAAGCCAGCGACATCCGCTGCGGGAATGCCTATGCCGTGATCACGCACGGAGAAGATCGCGTCCATGCCATCACGCTTCACCTTGAATTCTACGGCTGTGTTCGGCGGCGAATACTTGCGGGCGTTGGACAGAAGATTGAGGAAGATGTGACGCAGCAGCGCCTCATCTCCGTGCGCGCCCTCCAAGTCGCCATCAAGGATGAGCAAGACCTCGCCTCCATTGCTGGCGGAAAGGCATTCATCCGTGATGCGGTGGAGCAATGCGCCGAGTTCCAGCGGCAGCGGTGTGCAGGCCAGCTTGCCCGCTTCGATACGTCCGAGATCGAGCACGCTCTCCAGCATCGCCGCCATCTGCTTACTGGAGGCGCTGATGTCACGCAGATGCTCACGGCGCGCCTCAGGCAGCAGGCGATCCAAGTAGTTCGCGAGGATGTCCGCAGAGGTCAAGATGACGCCGAGCGGCGTGCGAAACTCATGAGAGACCGTGTTCACAAACTGCGATTTCAGTCGCACCAGTTCACGCTCGTGCTCCAATGCCTCTCGCAGTTGCAGGTCGAGTTGTCGTCGCGTGCGGATGTCCCGCGCCATGCTGCCCATGTGCAAAGGGCGACCGTCAGGCGCTTTGACCACGAAGCCCACAAACGAAACTGGGATGTCATGTCCATCACGATGGCGAAGATCAAGGTCACTGCTCCACGGCCCATTCTGCATGGCATGAGCGAAGCCTTCGCTTTCAAAAAGCGCCATCGTTTGCGGTGGGTAAATCCGCTCAAACTCGAAAAGCTGAATCGGCTCATCCGGTGCGATACCAAGCAAGGCGCGACCCGCTTGGTTCACATAGATGGGCGTGCCATCGAGCTCGCACATGCCAACAAAGTCACTGGTGGTCTCAGCGATGGCTTTGAAACGGATCAGTTCATCATGGGTCTCGCGCAGCAGGGCTGTCTGCTTCATTACCTCACGGCGCAGCACATCACTTTGCCGGGCCTGCCGCCACGCCAGAACGGCGAGCAACAAGGCAACCAACAAGCCCATGCCGAGCACCATCCACGGCTCGTTCATCAGCGAGTCGCGTGCGAAATTAGGGCCTGGCCGGAACACCAGATGCAAGTCACCCAACTGGCCGTGGAGACCAAAGGTGATCGGCGTGGGATGCTCATCATGCGCCCGATCCCACGCTTCCTTGCTCAAGGATTCAATGCGCAGGATGCCCTCACCCACACCGGGCAGATTCTCCTCTTGAACGAACTCCGCTCCGCGACTGCCATCCGTGTTGAGCTTGATGAATGGGGTGCGAATCGGAGTGAGGAAATCTTCAGGAACCACGGTTGCAAACAACACGCCGCGCTCCGTCGGATTGAGTTGAAGACTGCTGAATGCGAAGATCCGCTCACCGATGCCCGGAAGCATGATGGGCTGGCCTTTGAACGTTTGACGCCACGAGTCCTTAGGCTCATTGGCTATGGCTTCGGCCATCGCAGGCAATCTCGTCAGCTCCGTTCCGATGGGCAGTGCTTCAGTATCGCTTGTTGCCTTGATGAAGCGCACTTCCAGCTTGTTATCGTTCGTCCATTGCGCGTAGCCAACGGAACGGAAGCGGCCGAGAACACGACTTGCCGATCCCTCAAACACACGTCGCCACGCTGTTGCATCGAAGACCGTGGAGCCGTCAACGAGCCGCTCGCGCCAAGTTTGCAGCATTACCTGATGCTTCACACGGTCACTCAGCACCGCCTTGTAGGAAGCCCGCGCCAGCTCATCCAGCCTGTCGCCATCGCGTTGCGCCGCTTCATGGTGCAGGCGCATCACTAACCATCCCAACGGCACGGAGGCCACGAGGAAGACCAGCAGCGTAACCAGCACAGGCTCGCGAAGATGAGCAAAGCGCTGATTCACAGTGGCTACTCAAGCATAATCAGCCCAGAAAAAAATGACTCTTTAGTATCATAGGAAAATTCTGTTAAGCGCTTAGGCTCAACGCGTGATCAAGCACTACCGCTCTCTCCTGTTCATCGTCGCTTCGTTGCTGCTCACGGGCCTCGCTGATGCCACGACTTACGACATCGGCCCCGGCTACCCGTTGACCAATCTACGCGATGCTCCATGGGCCTCGTTGAATCCTGGTGACATCGTTAATATCCACACCAAGCCGGGCGGTTATCACGAGATCATCCAAGTCTCCCGCACAGGCACGGCAGCGCAGCACATCATCATTCATGGCGTGCCGGATCCGATTACAGGAGCACTGCCGATCCTTGATGGAAATGGCGCGGTTGAAGATCCGACCACGGACTGGCGCGCCTCCATCTTCTCCCAGATCGGCGTCATCGTCGTCAGTCCGCGCACGACCGGGTATGTCTATGGCGTTTTCCACATCAGCTTTATCGACATCGAAAACCTCGACATCCGCAACGCGCTCTACACGAGCAACAGCAGCATTACCCTGACGGATAAGGCGGGCATGACACACCCTTGGGACGGCTTCGCGTGCGGCATCTACATTGAATGGGCGCATGATCTCGCGGTGCGGGGCTGTGAGATCAGCAACTGCTGCAACGGCATTTTCGCTAATTCCAAAAACGGTGCCGCACAAAGCTCCGCGCGACTGCTCATCGAGCACAACTACTTCCACGATAACTCGCTACCCTACACCGTTGATCCCTCGAATCCGTCCCACTTGATCAGCAACGGCTATCACGAGCATCACTGCTACCTTGAAAGCGCGGGCGTCATTTACCAATACAACCGCTTTGGCCAGTTGCGGCCCAACTGCCACGGGGTCGCGATCAAGGACCGCTCTTCCGGCCAGATCATCCGCTACAACGAGTTTGACATGCTGGAGGAATCAAACGTCTGCGCGCTCCTCGATCCGCAAGGCGGCACGGGCTTCATCGACGCGATGCCAGACTACAAAGACAGCTTCTTCTATGGCAACCTCATCACCATCGAGAGCTACGTCAGCCCCATAACGATGATGTGGTGGGGCGCTTATAACGGCACCACCAGCTATGCCTCGCAGAAGCGCGGCATCTTGCACTTCTACCACAACACCATTGTCAATCACGATGCGCGCGTCTCCTTGTTCACCCTCCCCACTACGAACTATACGGGCGGAGCCATGGTCAACGAATCCGTGGATTGCCGGAACAATGTTTTCTTTGCCGATACCACGGTGCAGAGCTACATCTATAACGCGATGACCTTCAGCTCTGGCGGCGCGACCAATGGTGGCGGCAACATCACCCTGGGCACTAACTGGATCAGCCCCGGCTGGCAGAAGGACGCGCCCGGCCATGCTTACGAAGGCCTTCTGCTGGGCACGAACAATCTGCGCGTCGGCGATAGTGTTGGGGCTAATAATCCACGCTTCGTCAATACCGCCACACGGGACTATCACGTCCTCACAGGCTCGAACATCATTGATGCCAGCACCTCGCTCGCCGCCGGTGATCTGCCCATCTTGGAGGAATATGTTGCACCGCAGTCCTCCATCACGCGCAACGTCATCGGAGCCTCGTTTGATCTCGGTGCCGTGGAAAGCACGGGCACCGCGCCGCTACCGCCCGCTGGTGGCATCATCGCTTTCAGTGCGAGCACCTACGCCGTGGCAGAGAACGGAGGCAGCGTCAATGTCACCGTCACCCGCACAGGCGGCTCCTCTGGCGCCGTCAGCATCGTGTGTGCCTCCACCGCTGGCACGGCTACCTCACCTGCGGATTTCACCGCCGGAGTCAGCACGTTTACTTGGGCCGCAGGTGATACCTCATCCCGCACTTTCAACGTGCCCATCATCAACGACACCATCACTGAACTTGCGGAGACGCTCAACGTCACCCTCAGCAATATCAGCGGCGGAGCAGGCTACGGCTCCATCACCCAGGCCACCATCACCATCAGTGACGACGATGTTCCGCCATCACAACCCATCGTCGCCATCACGGGCAGCGGGGCCTTGATCCGCTTCACCAGCGGCGCGCCAGGCACTATCTTGAGCAACGTCGCCGTCACTGGCATCACGAGTCCTGAGACCATGCGCGGGCTCGCGTATCGGCGCAGCACCGGCCAGCTCTATGTCATCGGGGCGGTTGGCGGCACCAGCAATGTCGCGGCCACTTTGTATCTGCTCAATCCCGCGACCGCCGTGCTCACGAGCATCGCGACGATGACGCTCGCGCATCCCAGTTTCGACCTCGGCTTCGATCCCGTCACCGATCAACTGCATGTCTTCGGCAGCACGGGTCAGCACCTTCGCATCAATCCAACCACCGGAGCCATCATCGCAACCGATACCGCGCTCGCCTTTGCCACGGGCGATCCGCACTTCGGGGCCACGCCCGGCATCGTCGGTGCGGACTTTACGCCCGGTCTTTCGCCCACGGTCTATGCCATCGACAAGACCATCGACAGTCTGGTGCGCATCGGTTCTCCCGGCGGCTCGCCCATCCCTGCCAGCAGTGGTCAGATCACCACCATCGGCCTCCTCGGGAAGGATACCGAAGGCCTCACTGGCCTCGACTTCACGCCCGGTGGCAGCGCCTTTGCCGTGCTCAACAGCGCGACGGATACAACCTCGAATCTCTATGTCATCGACCTCATCACCGGGCACGCCACTTCGCTCGGCACCATCGGAGTTGCCGAAACTGTGCGTGATATTGTCGTGGCCACCCCCGGCCAGATCAGCGTCATCAATACCGTTGCTGATGTCACCGAAGGCGATGGGATCGTGACCATTTTAGCAGCCAGAACTGGCGGTTCTTGGGGCCAAGTCAGCGTGGATTATGCCACCAGTAATGGCAGCGCCACTGCGGGCAGTGACTATACCGCACAGAGCAACACCTTGACGTGGCTCGATGGCGAAGTCGGCGTGAAAAGCATCACCATCCCGATCAAGAACGACACGATTGTCGAAGGTGATGAAACCTTCAATCTCACACTCAGTAACCCCACCAATGGCGCACTGCTCATCACGCCCACCAGCACGCTCATCACTATTCATGAGCGAGCTTATGACGCCTGGAAGAACCTCCTCTTCGGCAGCAATGCCAACGTCCCTGCCATCTCTGGTGACAGCAGCAATCCAGCCCATGACGGAGTCCCCAACCTCATGAAATATGCGCTCGGCATGAACCCGAATACGCACAGTTCCATCGGCCTTCCCATCAACGGCTTTGCCAATGGCCATCTGCAACTCAGCTTCACCCGCTATGTCACTGATGTGCAGTATCAGGTCGAAGTCAGCGACGATCTCATCACTTGGAATCCTGGCAGCCACTATGGCATCACGGCTGACGTGTTGAACACTTCTGTGACCACTGACATCACCCCGCTGAACAGCCCCATTGGCTGGACGCAGGTCCAAGACAACACGCTCAGCACGGCAACATCAAAGCACTTCATCCGCCTCAAGGTGCTCTTGCCCTGAGCACTTGCGAACTACTTCAGCGCCGCATAGACACGATGGACATCGGCATTGCCATCCAGATCACGGAGGAAGCTCGCGACCTCCTCATGCTGCTCTTCGGTCAACTCAGGATAGTCCTTCGGATGATAGTGCATTTCTGAAGTGGTCACATGCCAGCCTGCGGCCTTGAGGGCTTTGGTCACGGTGTCCAGATGCGGAATCTGGCAGAAGAAACGGGCACCGAGATGATGGCCGCCGTCTTCTTCATCCAGCTCCATTGGCTCGACATTATCAGCCTCGGCTTCCAGCGCGGCGATCTCAATGTCGAGTGACGTGTCAGGATGCGTGGCTTCAATCAAACCGACGTGCTCGAACATCCATCCAACTGAGCCGGGCGTGCCCATGTGGCCGGTCTTGAAGAGCTGCTTAATGTCGGAAGCGGTGCGGTTGTTGTTGTCCGTAAGACACTCCACGATGACAGGCACACGATGCGGCGCGAAGCCTTCATAAACGAGGGTGTGAAACTGCACGGCATCTGCTCCGGTGCCTGCCCCTTTCGCAATAGCGCGATCAATGGTGTCCTTCGTGACGCTTTGTTTCTTCGCCACGGCGATGGCCGCAGCGAGGCGCGCGTTGTATTCCGGGACGACTCCGCCGAGTTTACAGGCAACCTGGATTTCGCGGACGAGCTTGCCCACGATCTTGCCCTTCTGGTCAGCCGCCAGTTCTCGCCATTTCTGTTTCCATTGTGCGCCCATCGAAGATCAATTTTGAATTTGGAATGATGAATTTTAAATTAAGCAGGGGTTTCCAATTCAACATTCAAAATTTCATTTCGGCTGCTGCTGAGAAATGCAATGCAAAGCGCCGCCTTCAAAGACGAGCTTTGAGCACTCGATCGGGATGATCTCGCGGGCAGGGAACAGTTCGCCAATGACGCCGAGCGCCTTCTGGTCCTTCTTCTTCTGGCGGAAGGTGGGCACGAGCACGGCGCCATTAAGCACGACGAAGTTCGCGTAGCTGGCGGGCAAGCGATCAAGACGCCAGTCCTTCTTCGGCGTGAGCGGCGTGGGCATTTCCAGCTCGATGATGTCAACGCGCTCGCCATCAGTGGTGCGGAGGTCTTGGAGACGTTCCTTGTTTTCGTTCAGTGTCTTATAGTTCGCGTCGCTGGATGAAGCTTCCACCATCGTGAGCACGGCGTCCTTACGAACGAAGCGCGTGATGTCGTCGATGTGGCCGTCCGTGTCATCCCCGGCGATGCCGTTCTTGAGCCAGAAGATGCTGGTGACGCCGAGCATCTTTTTGAGCTCGTCTTCGATCTGTTTCTTGGACCACTCGGGATTGCGGTTCTTATTCAACAAGACGGCTTCCGTGGTGATGAGAACGCCTTTGCCATTCACGTCAATGGAGCCGCCTTCGAGTATCATGTCCGAGACGAAACGCTTCATCTTCAGGGCATCCGCGATACGCTCCGGGATTTGATTATCCAGGTCGTATGGCGGGAACTTGTCACCCCAGGCGTTGAATTTCCAGTCGGTCAAGACCACTTCACCCGTCTCGTTATGCTTCAAGAAAATCGGGCCATGATCACGGCACCACACGTCATTGGTCGGATTATCAAAGAGCTCAAGCTGGCTCAAGTCGCCCTCTTCATCCATGACCAACAGGCGAATCGCGTGATGGGTCGCGGCGGGCGCATTAATGCGGACTTTCTGATGCTGGGAAATCCATCCTGCGATCTCGCCGAACTTTTCCTGAAGGTGTTCGTAGGTCTCAGGGCAGCTCGCTTTATTTGTGGGCCAAGAAAGCCAGGTGGCCTCCTGAGGAGCCCATTCGGCGGGCATGAAGTAGTTTTCTGGATGGGGGGAGGGCATGATCAAAACGGACGTGGGAGTAATGAGGGGCGTGTGGTTTAACAGATCACTTTGGCATTGCAACCTGCATCAGGGGTTTAACGACAAGAAACTAAATTCACGAGAAACTGACTGAGTTTTAACCGCTTATCTTCGCTCATTAACGCCCATGTTTTTACTGAGATTGATTAGCGGTTAAAATTCCCTCAATCATTCCAGCGCTGCGTAATCGGCTGATAGGAATCAATCCGCCGATCCCGGAAGAACGGCCAAATGCGGCGGAAGTCTTCCACGGCTTTAAGATCACATGGGGCGATCAGCACCTCTTCCGCGCCGACGCTACCTTTGGCAACCAGCTCGCCGTAAGGGTTCGCGACGAAACTCTGCCCCCAGAACTCGCTCTCTTCCTCGGTGCCCACACGGTTCACGGTGGCCACATAGCAACCGTTCGCGACCGCATGGCCACGTTGCACGGTTTCCCACGCGCAGTGCTGCGCTTTGCCAAGTTCCTCTTTCTCGCTGGCCAACCAACCAATCGCGGTCGGATAGAAGAGAATCTGCGCCCCACTCATCGCAGCCAAACGCGCGGCTTCAGGATACCATTGATCCCAGCAGATGAGGACGCCGATCCGGCCGAACTTCGTATCCCAGACCTTGTAGCCGAGGTCTCCCGGCGTGAAGTAAAATTTCTCGTTAAACCCAGGGTCTTCTGGGATGTGCATCTTCCGGTATTTGCCGAGGTAAGTGCCATCGGCATCGATGATCGCCGCCGTGTTGTGATAGAGACCCGGCGCACGTTTCTCAAACAATGAGGCGATGATGACCACGCCAAGTTCCTTCGCCAGCTCGCCGAGCACTTCGGTCGTGTCCCCAGGAATGGCTTCGGCGAGATCAAACAAGGCCGTGTCCTCGCGCTTGCAGAAATAAGGCGTGAGAAAAAGCTCCTGGAGGCAAACGATCTGCGCCCCGCGTGCCGCCGCCTGACGGATCAAGGCGATGTGACGCGCGAGGTTGTCCGCTTTTTCTTCCGTGGCATGAGTCTGGATCAGGCCGAGATTAATGATGCTCATTCCAGACGAATGAATCGGAAGCGGCATGATGCAAATGCTAAGTGGCACAGGCAGCCTGCCTGTGTGTAGAACAGCCATCCTGGCTGTTTTCATAATGATTTCAGGCTGAAAGCCTGTGCCACCTAATCAATTTCACTGGAGCAGCCGCACCAAATGCGCTTAGTAATCCCGTCATGCACCCTCGTCTCATCCCTCTTTTCTCGTGTGTCTTCGCTCTGATTCTCAGTGGCTGCGCAGACACCCAGCATCGCTTGGTGGTCAGTGTGGCGGAGCAGCGGATGGCGTATTTTGATCAAGATAAGTTCGTCGCCATGTTCCCTGTAAGCACCTCGAAATTCGGGCTGGGTGATGTGCCCGACTCCAATGCGACACCGCTTGGCCAAATGAAAATCGCTGAGAAAATCGGCGAAGGACAACCGCTCGGCATGAAGTTCAAAGACCGCCGACCCGCAGGCGAGATCGTGGCTCCGAACGCGCCTGGTCGTGATCCCATCGTTACGCGCATCCTTTGGCTGAAAGGCACGGAGGCGCAGAATTCACAGTGCTACGGGCGCTGCATCTACATTCACGGAACGCCTGAAGAAGCGAAGCTGGGCACGCCAGCCAGTTACGGTTGCGTGCGTATGTCATCGAAGCACATCGCGTGGCTTTATGAGCAAGTCGGCCTCGGCGCACGGGTGGATATTGTGGCGGGGCCACTGCCTGCTCCTGACGCGCTGCCACGCTGACGCTGACTCATCCTCCCGCTTGCGCAAACGGCCATCCGTGCGTTGTTGCGCGCCCGCGTAACTCAACCGTTGAAACACATGTCCACCGAACCGAAAAAAGACACCGCCGTCATGGAAAAGCTCGTGAGCCTCTGCAAGCGCCGCGGCTTCATCTATCAATCGAGCGAGATCTACGGCGGCATCGGCGGCTTCTGGGACTACGGCCCGCTCGGCTCCGAACTGAAGCGCAATCTGCGTGACGCCTGGTGGAAGGCAATGACCCGTGAACGTGAAGATGTCG